>JASLLI010000100.1 GCA_030747125.1 Fidelibacterota bacterium
TGCCCCGGTAGCTCAGCTGGATAGAGCATCGGCCTTCTAAGCCGAGGGTCACAGGTTCGAATCCTGTCCGGGGTACAACAGTGGTCGATAACACGAACCACTTAGAACATCCATAATGTAGTTGTTTGGATCTTGGCTCCAAACATTTACCGTAATAGCCCATTTCTCGTTAGGGGGAGTGGGCTTTTTAACATGCACATTTCGGATGATTAAATTGAGAATATTACGCAGTTCTTCCCTACTAACTTTTGTTAAGTAAGGAACTATTTTCTTCAAACTTTCAATTAATTCATTGGGACTTATGGATCTGCTACTCAAAATATCCATTTCCAGTTCTACTTCATTTATCTGGTTTTCAATCTGAGCAATGCTTTGAGAAGTTGATTTAATTTCATTTGCAATTTCCTTAATCTTGCCACCACCTGCTTTTGCTATATTCATTAAATTATTCAATTCTGAATTCTTCGATTTAAGATTCTTGGATAGTGATGATTTGTTGGATTTTAGTTCCTTAAGTCGTTTTACATCCGATAATTGGGCATCTGTTTCTGTAGTATTATGAAATTCTTGATCATTATTAATAAACATTTCAAGCCAATCGGTGATAAATCCTTCAATTGCTTTTGCAGATATCTGACCACCCTTACAGGCTTTTACACCAGAATGTACAACTTTTGTGCATCGGTAATAATAATGAATATTTACACCTGCTTTTGTTTTCTTATGAGAGGGGACAGAGGTCATATTACTACCACAATATCCACAATGAATTATTCCAAGTAACAGCAGGTCTGATGTTTTGGGCATTCCCAATCCTCGCTGAACAGTTTTCTTCTTTCTCATTCTTTCAGACTTTTTGAATAGTGATTTGGAAATGATAGGGGTATGTTTTCCTGTGAATTCCTCATCATGGAATTTGATTAATCCTAAATAGGTTTTATTTGCTAATATTTGGAGAATAATTCTTTTATCAAATTCTTTTCCACCATGTTTTTTCCCCTTATTTCTACCTTTTTGGGTAACTCTGATGGGAGTAGAGTATCCATCTGCATTTAATCCCTCTGCAATTTTAATTGGCTTTTCTCCATCATTATATTCAGTAAATATTCTTTTTACGATAGCTTTATCACCCTGATTGACTTTTAACTTACTTTTTACATAATCATATCCAATAGGAGCTCTTCCACCAGGCGGTCGTCCTGCTTTTGCAGCTTGATAAGCCTTTTCATGATTTCTTTCAGCAATCATTTGTCGTTCCATTTCAGAAAACACCATTAACATTTGGTGAAACATTCTACCCATTACTCCATCACCAATAAAAGGTTCAGATTTCGATTTAGTGATAATATTTAATTCTTCAAATTCATCGGATAAAAACAAATGATCCCGAAGACTTCTAGATAAACGATCCATTTTAGTATATATAATCTGGTTAAATTTTCCTGTACGAGCATCATTTCTGAGTCTTTTTAATGCTGGTCGATTGAGATCCTTAGCACTGATCCCTTTATCCGTATATACATCAAATACCTGCCATCCTTCTTGTTTACACCAATCTTTCAATGCCTGTTCTTGAGAATCCAATGAACTAAAATCCAGGGTAGTCTGATCATAGGTAGATACCCTGCAATAAAGGGCAGCTATTATCTTTTCAGGTTTTTCAGTTTGCTTCTTTTTACGAGGCATCTTCTATCTAATTCTCCCTCAATTAAAATCCAATTATGCTTTTATTTCCATTCTTACCCATATACTTAATTTAACAATATTCAATTATTATTAGGAGACCTAATCATGGCAAAACAATGGCTAATTACACCAGATAAATACCTTTCCACA
>JASLLI010000101.1 GCA_030747125.1 Fidelibacterota bacterium
ACATGAAGAACACACTACCTATCAATCCGGATTCGGAATATGACTACGATGGACCCTCTGACGAGGAGTTAAAGCGTATCGAAGAAGAACTGGAGAATTTTGATGAATTATAATTAGCGTTATAATCATTATATTAAAGAAATCTCCTGCCGATGAAACATTTGCAGGAGATTTTTTTATTCCCCTTAATATCTCAAGTCGGATAATTTTAAACCACTTACCATGCGCTATTTTTTCCTTTTTATTTTCATTCCATCCATTCTTTCGGGAAGTTTGGGTAGTATCAACGGAGTGGTTTTAGATGCAGATACACATCAACCTCTTCCCGGTGCAAATATTATTCTTCACGATTCAGTAATGGGCACCGCCAGCAATGAAGAGGGTCATTTCAACTTAAGTCACATTCCTGTTGGCAGCTATACTATCACTGTTTCCATGATCGGCTATGAATCATTATCCCGTGGTAATGTGAATATCTACTCACAACGCCAAACATCCTTGAAATTTTTGCTCACTCCGGCAGTACTGGAGGGAAAAACCGTAACAGTGAAAGCGGGATATTTTGAAAAAGCAAAAGATGGAATTGTATCAACTCAAACTATCGGCATTGAAGAAATCCGCTCAGACCCTATCGGTGCTTATGACATTCAAATGATGTTGCAGTCCCTGCCGTCAATTTCCGTTGAAACTGATCAGAATAACGAAATTATTGTACGCGGTGGAGGACCAGGGGAAAATCTCTTTATTATGGACCATTTGGAAATTCCAAATCCTAATCATTTTGGAGAGATGGGAACAGGTGGCGGCCCCGTTAATATCCTCAATACTGAGTTCGTGGAACGCATTGACTTTTTTGCCGGAGGTTTTCCTGCCAGATACGGGGATAAAATGTCATCCGTAATGGATATTAGTCTCAGAGAAGGAAATGCTGAAAAAATGGTAGTTGACACCGAAATGAGTATGGCAGGTGTTGGTTTATTAACTGAAGGACCTTTTGCCAATGGGAAAGGTACCTATATAGGATCAGTCCGGCAGTCGTTTTTAAAGTATATCATAAAATCCGCCGGACTTACTGCTGTACCTGAATATTGGAATACCCAATGGAAAGTGGTGTATAATCTAAGTCCCCGCAGAAAACTCATGTGGAATACAGTGGGAGGCGCTGATTACATAAAAATAGAAAATGAAAGCCGCCCTGATTTAAAGGGAGCTGAAAATGTAGAATACAGCGGAAACCAGTTCACTTCAGGCATTACCTATAAATCTCTTTTTTCCGACAGAGGTTATTCCCTTCTTTCCGCAGGGGAAAGTACTTCAAATTGGGTGGCTGATGTCTTCTGGTGGAACAATGGCGTTAAAGATACCTATTTTGACCGTAATAATACGGAAACTGATGATTTTCTGAAATGGGATATAGTCTATAAAATTTCTAACACAATAGAGGTATCCGGAGGAATAAACACGAAATATGGTTCCTACGAACTAAAAGAAATTGTTGATCCTGACACATTGAGATTTTATCAATATCCTGATCTGTCTTTATCTGCCACCCGGGACGATTACTACACTCTTATTGAGGAAAATCCTGATTATGAATATATGGGTATTCTATCAGACACATTGGGAGTGATACATCCCGGCTTGGTGAATCAGCAGTCTGGTGGGCTTTGGAAGTAC
>JASLLI010000102.1 GCA_030747125.1 Fidelibacterota bacterium
AGGGGAGCCGCTGCGACGATTCCATGACTGTAGGATATCCGTATTACCGTACCACGAACCACCACGGAACACACGGGACGATGAGGTTTCTGACCACCAGCTATGGGTCCAATTCCATACATTACCTGCCATATCATACGCACCATAAGGGCTGGGGCTGTCTGTAGTGCCATTCTCTCCATTAAAGTAGCCTATAGGGGTAGTTTGAGGATATTCTGCCCAATCACCCACTTCATAGGGGTCTCCACTATTCCCGTAATTGGCATTGTCACTAATATCATCTCCATAATCTTCTCCCCAGGGGTAGTCTGCACCTGTCATTCCTCGGGCCGCTTTCTCCCATTCATATTCACTGGGTAGGCGCAGACCATAATACTCTGCAAAGGCATGGGCGCCAAACCAGGTAACTTCTACTACCGGGTGATTACCATAGCCTTCAATTACAGAAAAACTTGCACCATCCCATATTATACGACAATCTGTGTCATCTAAATCAAGGTATTCATATTCACCGGCACTGTAATTTTCATCACCAGCATAATAGCCCTGGGCCGTGCTGCTGCTTACCGTTATATCACCACTTAATAATGCTTCTTCCAGATAGCTTACATACTGGGTGTTAGTCACTTCATATTTCATGATTTCATAGTCGTAGGATATGGTTCGTATCTCATCTTCGCTGCCCCAGGTGTAATCACCGGCAAGAACAGTTACCATCTCAAAAGGGGTGGCGGTGGTATCTGTCTCCCAGCAGTCTGTTAGAATACATTCCACTTCAATGACTACATCCAGAACATCTAAGTCCCCGTCACCATTGGCATCGCACTGGCTGTAGGCAAATGACACTAGAATAATTGATATAATGAGTACACTTTTCATGGGTTTCCTCCAATTTGTAAAATATGCCCCAAATTTAGCCCGGTTTCATGGGGTGTAACAATGATTCTTTAGAGGGGAAAGTAAAATGTGATGGGGTGCACAGAAATACCACTAACCTGTCATTCTGAGTGAAACGCAGTGTAGCGAAGAATCTCAATGATTTGTATAAAGCCTTCTGTTATCGTAATTTTTATATAAATTAAGTCTATAGTTTCAATGGATTACACCTACTATGTCTACATTATGTCCAGTCTTTCCAAGACCATTTATACGGGCGTAACAAATGATTTACTACGCCGGGTAATTGAACATAAAAGGAAAGTCAAAAAAACATCATTCACTTCAAAATATAATATTACAAAACTTGTTTATTTTGAACATTTTCAATATGTAAATGATGCAATAATGCGAGAAAAACAAATAAAAGGTTGGCTACGTTCAAAAAAGATTGAATTAATTGAGTCTATGAATCCTGATTGGGAAGATTTAATGGATGAATGGTTTCCAGGGTGGGAAGAAATTGAATTGTAAACCTCTACCCTGTCATTCTGAGTGGAGCGAAGAATCTCAAGGGTCATATAATACTACCATCATCACATTGAGATATTTCGCGGTCGCTCAATATGACAGACCCACCTCTACCCTGTCATTCTGAGTGGAGCGAAGAATCTCAAGGGTCATATAATACTACCATCATCATATTGAGATATTTCGCTGTC
>JASLLI010000103.1 GCA_030747125.1 Fidelibacterota bacterium
CAGGCTGTGGTATTATTGCAGACAGAGACGGAGTCGGAACAAGCAGAACAGACATGGGAGCCAATACCTGAAAAATCATCTTTATCTTTAACTGTCCATTGGGAATCGTCTGTATTGGTACCTGCAGCTTCACTCCAATTCTCACCCACTCCGCTTTCAACACCTTCTTTCCGTATCAGAGTATGATCTTTGGTTGCATTACTTATACCGGCAACTTCCCAACCGCTGCCGGGGTCATCGCCAATTACACCTATAATATCCAAAATATTATTGGTGGAAATCTGCTGTAGTGCCCATGCGTCATCGCCATTAAAAATAGAGTTATTGGCAATGGTCTGATCACATTCTGAAAGTATTGCAGGGTCTGATCCAGTGGAACATACTACCCAGACTGCATGAGTTACCAGATTTGTATTTTCCGTAAAAGAATGGGTTCTTTCCCAAGAGGTGCAGCCATTACTGCAGTTAATTAATTGAAAATCAGCCAAGCTGATAGATTCCGATCCGCCGTTAAAAATTTCTAAGTATTTGTTATTACTGCTGCCTTCCACATACTCTGAGAAAAACAGATTCTGGGAAAACAGTACCTGTATATTGATGAACACAAGGGATATTGCTTTCATTATAGGACCCTCCGATTAAAATTATTAAGACATTAGATACCTCAAAATTACGGAGTATTCAGGTGTTTATTGGATAAAAAAAAGCCCGCTCAAATTCCTGGGCGGGCTTTTTTATAGAAAACTAAACTACCTATTTTAAAAGGAGCAGCTTTTTCGAAACAGATTGTCCTGCAAAATCTGCTCTTAACAGATACATTCCGCTGGGGGTGTCTTCTGCATTCCATGTAAATGTATGCTGATTGGCCGGAAGTATTTCATTTGCCAGTTCAGCAACCAATTGGCCGGTAATACTAAACACCTTTACGGAAACCAATCCCGTTTCAGGAACAGTCAAGGAAATAGAAGTTGACGGATTGAATGGATTTGGATAGGCATCTGATAATTTGAAATCACCAATTACAGAAGCTGAAATTTCACCCTGAGAGTTTGCTACAATCATCTGTGAAATGTCAAATTCACCTGAGGTTGTGAAAAGTTCCCCTTCTACAGGATGAATGAGAACTACATTGGTTACTGTTCCGTGGGTAGCATAATCGGCAATCCAGGCTGATTCATTCAGATTTATATCAAAATTAGCTCCGTGTGTGAGAGCAAGTTGAATGCCACCAACAAATCCATCAGCACTTAATGTGAGAGCATTATCACCCTTTATCAGTTGTGCAGAATCTGCATCATTATCAATTACCCTGCCATTCAGAATGATATTCACAATTGCAACTACATCAAGTACATTTACAGCACCGTCAACGTTCAGGTCTGCACAAGCAATATCTTCAGGACAGTCATTTGGATCAATAATACAACCAACAATTGAAACGATATCTAATACATCAGTAGTGGCATCTCCATTCACATCACCGGCACCACAGGGTACTTCACAATCACCACAGGAATTAAAGCAGAATGGTCCTACATCCATATTTTCACTTCCGGAAGTGAAAAATCTATTTCCATAATTTGAACCATCACC
>JASLLI010000104.1 GCA_030747125.1 Fidelibacterota bacterium
TGTGGAGTCTGCAACGGACCTGGTAAAGTCTATGCATGTGGCTGTACAGAAATACCTGATGGAAAATGTGACTGTGATGGAAACATATTAGATGCATGTGACCTTTGTGGGGGAGAAATCCAAAACCCTGAAGACTGTAGTTTGTCCAATGATATTGAAATCCCCATGGATTATATGGATATTTTCGCCTATCCAAACCCCTTCAACAGCCAAATTCACCTTGTCATGGACTGTTACCAATGCAGTCCCGGCCAAGTGGAAATTCTCTCCGTACTGGGCAGCAGAATTGAATCATTCACCTTAAATAAACCAAAAACTGCATCCCGACATTTCTTCCAATGGAATGCTGACAAAACACACAGTGGAATCTACTTTGTAAAAGTATCCACACCAACTGAAACCATGATGAAAAAAATTACCCTTTTAAAATAAAGTGAACGAAAAACTATATCCTATTTTGGCAGCCTTTTCTATTCTACTGGCTCAGAATGCCGACCATTTACTATTATCGCGCATTGTCACCCAACCCAACAGTGCTGAATCCATAACAATTATAAACCCTACCGCCTCTGATATTAATTTAGGTAATTATTATCTTTGCGATGATGAAGAATATTATAAGATGCAGACAGACGGAGATTTATCACCTTCACATATCGCCAACGGGTTTACCGCAAAATTTCCGGATATTAACATTACAGCAGGTGATACCCTGCATCTGGTATTCAACGAAAATTATGCAGATTTCTATGGTATCTCCTTCACCCCCAATTTATTCCTGTATGGTACAGAAACTAACAGTATGAGAGAAACAGAGTCAGGGTCATTTGGTGGCAGCGATAATAAAATAAATGATGACGCAGAAATGATCATCCTGTTTTATTGGGATGGAATTGCTGCCAACCCCATTAAGGATGTAGATTATTTTCTATGGGGAAATGTACAAAATGCTATAAATAAATCTGGTATTTCCGGCTACAATGCAGATACTGCTGTTGAAAGTCAGACCTATTTTGAGAATTCTACCTCCGAGTTTCAGGCATACTCCAGAAAGGACTT
>JASLLI010000105.1 GCA_030747125.1 Fidelibacterota bacterium
CTGCGAGGTCATTTATTATGTTGGAATTGTAGATTTCCATTAACTGGAAGTGCATCGAGAAGTCAAAATGGTACAAGATATCTATATTATCATTGTAATAGTTGTAAGCAAAAAGAAAGTCGGCATAGAGCAATGGAACTAAACAGTCAATTTGAAGATTATTTAACTTTATTTGAGTTTAACCCAGATATAATTTCACTGTATAGGTTTATACTTGCAGATGTCATGCAGGATAGCAAAATACATATTAAAAGTAGATTAAAAACAATTTCATCAAAAATAAAAAAGAAGGAAAAAGAATTCATAAAAGCCCAGGAATTATTATTAGAAAGTAAAATTGATAGTAAAATATATAAAAAAATGCACGATAGGCTTGAGCAAGAAATTGATGAATTAGATTTGGAAGGTCATACGCTCAGAGAATCAAATAAAAATCAAGCTAACCAAATCAGTTTTGGCTTGAATTTACTAAATAATCTAAGCACACATTACATTCAATCTAATATTGAATTAAAACACAAATTACTTAGTTCGATATTCCCCACGAAATTACTTTATCATAACAAGCAATATCGAACTGAGGGGAAAAATATTTTGGATAATATAATGACCTTAAAAAACAGGGACTTAGAAGCTATGGAAAAGGAAAAAGCCATCGAAAACGATGGCTCGTCCATAAGGGCTCCGGTACGTGGACTCGAACCACGGACACGCGGATTAACAGTCCGCTGCTCTAACCAACTGAGCTATACCG
>JASLLI010000106.1 GCA_030747125.1 Fidelibacterota bacterium
ACATCTTAGACCTTGTGCAGATTGCCAACCATATCCTGGATAACAGCTAAGAGATATTTCCTGCAGTAAATTAAAAAGCCCCATCCTTTGATTCTCTCATCGGATGGGGCTTTTTCTTTTCTCCTTTCTGTTAAATTATCGAGAAGCACTCACAATATCGGGGAGTTTCTCTTTGCTTCTCATTCTACTCATAGCAATAATTTTTTTTGAGCAAAAGGTAGCGGTTCCTTCTTCAATTTTTGTAACATTATGCAAATGGAAATTTACATGATCCTGCTTACAGGCTCCTTTACAGGTAACTGCATTATGTACATGATCAACTTCACAATAGACAGGACAGGCATACAGGTTGTTTTTCTGTAGAATCACTTGTGTTTGTGAACCATCTTCCATTTCTAATTCATATTTTGTTGGTTTTGTTGCATCGTGGTAAATTCCAATTCCTGCTCCTATTGCCAATACTAAAATCGTCTGTATCATTTTTCCAATTCTTTCAAATTAATCGTTTATATTGTCTCACACTCCTTAAAAGATATACCATTATTTTCATCTATTTTTTCGTCAT
>JASLLI010000107.1 GCA_030747125.1 Fidelibacterota bacterium
TGCATTTTGGATGCGTTCTTCAATATCAATTTGTGTCTTTTCCAGTGTATCACGAAGACTGTTTACCGTATCCTTTAGCTGAACATTCTCATCGTTTACCAATGCCACTGCCTTCTGGATTTCTTCCTCTTTGCTTATCTGAGTCTTTTCTAATTCATCTCTGAGAGAATTAACTGTACCTTTCAGTTGTTTATTCACTTCGTTGGTACCAGCAATTGACTTTTGAATACGCTCCTCAATATCTATCTGTGTTTTTTCTAGGGTATCCCGGAGATTGTTCACCGTTTCTTTCAATTGAGTATTCTGGTCATTCACACGGGCTACTGCTTTCTGAATTTCCTCTTCCTTGCCAATTTGTGTTTTTTCCAACTCGTCTCGGAGGGAGTTCACCGTACCCTTTAGCTGGGTATTTTCATCACTTGTAAGGGCAACTGCTTTTTGTATTCTTTCATCAATATCAATTTGTGTTTTTTCTAAGGTATCCCTGAGATTGCTAACCGTGTCTTTTAATTGTACATTTTCATCATT
>JASLLI010000010.1 GCA_030747125.1 Fidelibacterota bacterium
TCTCTGGAAAAGACACAAATAGATATTGAAGAACGCATCCAGAAGGCAGTGGCTGTTACTCAGGATGAAAATAAACAAATGAAGGGTACGGTTAATTCATTAAGAGATAAACTGGAAGAAACCCAGATTGGACAGGAGGAAGAAATCCAAAGGGCTGTAGCTTTGGTGAATGATGAAAATGTTCAGCTAAAGGATACTGTGAATAATCTCCGCGATACTTTGGAAAAAACACAGATAGACATTGAGGAGCGCATCCAAAAGTCTGTTTCGGGGGTCAATGATGTGAATAAACAGTTAAAAGGTACGGTAAACTCCCTCCGTGATGAACTGGAAAAAACACAAATTGGCCGTGAGGAGGAAATCCAGAAATCGGTTGCAAGGGTGAATGATGAAAATACTCAGCTGAAAGATACAGTGAACAATCTTCGTGATTCTTTAGAAAAAACCCAGATAGATATTGAGGAACGCATCCAGTCAGCTGTATCCTTTACACATGACGAAAATAAACAGCTTAGAACCACAGTGTCTGCTGTTCGTGATGAATTAGAAAAAACCCAGATCGGTCGTGAGGAGGAAATCCAGAAAGCTGTTGCCAGAGTAAATGATGAAAATATGCAGCTGAAAGACACGGTAAACAATTTACGGGATACATTGGAGAAAACTCAAATTGATATTGAGGAGAGAATTCAACGGTCAGTAACTGTCACCAATGATGTAAACAAGCAGTTGAAAGATACCATCAACTCCCTGCGTAATGAACTGGAGAAAACCCAAATCGGCAGGGAAGAGGAAGTACAAAAAGCAGTATCTCTGGTGAACGATGAGAACATTCAGCTGAAAGATACAGTGAATAATTTGCGGGATACCTTAGAAAAAACGCAAATAGATATTGAAGACCGTATTCAGCATTCTGTATCCCGGGCCAATGATGAAAATAAACAGCTGAAAGGTACGGTGAATTCCTTGAGAGATGAATTGGAAAAAACACAGATTGGAGAAGAAGAACACATCCAAAAGGCTGTAGCTGTAGTGAATGATGAAAATAAACAGTTAAAAGATGCAGTCAATAATTTGAGAGAGACCCTGGAAAAAACTCAAATAGATATTGATGAACGCATTCAGAAATCCGTTGCATCGGTGAATGATGTGAACTTGCAGTTGAAAAGCACTATCACCTCCCTGAGAGAGCGTATTGAAAGAAAAGAAGCACAACGGCAGGATGAATTACAATCTGCTGCGAAATCCAAACGGGATGAGCATCAAGAATTAATGGAAACCATTGAAAAATTACGAGAAAAGTTAGAGGAACAAAATGGCGACAAAGACTAAATCCATAAAAGAAAAAAATGGACAATATTCCGAATTGTTACTACAGGTAAACAATGATCTGGCAGTAACAGAAACCCTTGATCAGGCATTGGAGGCATTGGTTGGGATTACCACTTCCATAATTAAATGCGAAAGGGGAACCATTTTTCTCAATGACCCCAAATCTGAAGAATTGTATTCCAGAGTTGCTCAAGGGAATTTCATGCGGGAAATCCGCTTTATGAATACCAAAGGGGTAGCCGGCTGGTCTTACACTAATGAGAAAGGGGTGATTGTACATGATGCCTACAAGGATGATCGCTTTAATAAGAATGTGGATATCAGAACAGGATTTCGAACCAAGTCCATCCTGTGTACGCCGCTGCGGACTGTGTCTGGTAAACGCATTGGTGTTTCTCAATTGCTGAACAAAACCGACGGGCAATTTCAAGATTCTGATTTGGATTTGCTGGAAGCCATGACAGCACAGGCGGCCATTGCCATTCAGTCTCATGTCGCTCTTGAACAAATGGATCAGGCACGGCAGAAAGAATTGGAGTTTATGGATCTTGTATCAGAAATTTCATCAGAATTGGAACTCACCTCACTCCTGTCCAAGATTATTGCCACCATTACCACCATGCTGGATGCAGAACGATCCTCGCTGTTTATCAATGATGAAAAGACTGGGGAATTGTTTACCATGGTTGGTGAAGGGCTCTCTCAGGAACTACGCTTCCCCAATCACATGGGAATTGCAGGACATGTATTTACTTCCGGAGAAACTGTGAATATTCCCCATGCCTATGCTGATTTGCGGTTCAATCCCGGTGTGGATAAACAAACAGGCTTTTTCACTCGGTCTATGCTCTGTGCCCCTGTTACAAATAAAGATGGAAAAATTATTGGTGTGAGCCAGGTGTTAAATAAGCAGGGCGGAGCCTTTACTCCTGAGGATGTATCCCGCTTGACCGCTTTTACTTCTCAAATATCTATTGGTATTGAGAACGCTTCCCTGTTTGATAATATTCAGGGACTTATGAATTACAATGAAAGCATGCTGAACTCCATGTCAAACGGTGTTATTACCATTAATGAAGACGGGCTTATTGAAAAGTGTAACCCTGCAGGTGTTAAAATCATGAAAATGGAATCTGAAAATGAGATCATTAAACAGGAGTTCAAGAAATTTTTCGTAGGGAAGAATAAATGGATCGTTGAGAAGTTGACGAAAGTTGAGGAAACGGAATTTATCGCTGATGCCGAACTGGAATTTGGCGGTGAAAAAATTTCCACCAACCTCACCATTATGCCATTGACGGGGAGTGAGAATGAATCCCTGGGCAGTCTACTTATGATTGAGGATATCAGTAGTGAAAAACGAATGAAATCCACCATGTCCCGCTATATGGATGCAGATTTGGCTGATCAGTTATTGGCAGGTGGTGAAGGTGATGATGTTATGGGTGGAAAGGAAAGTATAGGCACGGTATTATTCTCAGATATCAGAAGTTTCACTACCTTAACCGAAAGTTTAGGGGCACAGGGTACAGTTGGATTTTTAAACGACTATTTTTCCGTTATGGTTGACTGTATCCAGGATGAAGGCGGCATGCTCGATAAATTTATCGGAGATGCTATCATGGCAATATTTGGTACTCCAGTTGCACATGATGATGACCCGGACAGAGGGTTACGGGCTGCTATACAAATGATGCATGGATTAAATGAATTTAATGCAGTAAGAAAACAGAAGGGTATGCCCCCGGTTGATCATGGTATGGGACTAAACACAGATGAAATTGTATCAGGAAATATTGGCTCGCCAAAACGAATGGACTACACTGTTATCGGAGACGGGGTGAACTTGGCTGCTCGTGTGGAAAGTTCTTGCAAAAAGTATGGGGCTCATATTCTGATGAGTGAATATACATTTCATGCCCTAAAAGCCACCTATAGAACACGACAAGTAGATTGTGTTATAGTAAAAGGGAAAACTGAACCTGTCAAGGTATATGAAGTATTGGATTATCATTCTAAAGAAACATTCCCTAATATGATTGAAGTACTGGAAATGTTCAATAACGGAATGGAATATTATAATGAAGGAAATTGGGATAAAGCCATTGCCCAGTTTACAAAGGCACAGAAAGGTAACCCGGATGATAAGTGTTCAAACATGTATGTGGAACGCTGTGAAATTCTTAAAAAGCGGAATCCAAAAGATTGGGACGGTGTTTGGGTAGCCACTTCTAAATAATTTAAAGGTAAAGGAACAATTATGTCAAACGCACTTGAACATTTAGAAAAAGCCATTGAGATTCATCCGGATTTTGCCGATGCACATTATGAATTGGCATTAATCTTAAAGGATAAAAAGGATAATGAAAAATCCAAAGAGCATTTTCTAAAAACTATTGAAATTCGACCTGAATTTGCACAAGCTCATTTCCATTTTGCTCTTCTGTTAAAGGATATGAAAGAGTTTGATGCTTCCAAGGAGCATTATCTCAAAGCTATTGATTTAGATCAGCATTTTGCAGATGCCCATTTTCATTTTGGTCTTCTTTTGGCAGATTTGGAAGATTATGAGGAAGCAAAAAATAATCTGGAAAAAGCGACGGATATTGATCAGAACCATACCCTTGCCTATTATCATCTTGCCAGACTTCTCATTGATCCTGAGGACTATGAAAAAGCAAAGAAAAATTACCTTACAGCAATTGATATAGATGAGAGCTTTGCAGATGCCCATTATTATCTGGGCAAGTTAGTGGCAGGAGGATTAAAAAATGATAAGGATGGAACTCTGGTTAAAAAACCTGAATATGACAATGCCATAACCCATTATAAAAAAGCCATTAGCATTAATAAGAATTATGCTAAAGCCCATTATAATCTGGCTCTTATGTTTAAAATTCAAAAGCAATATGACGATGCTCGCACGCATTTCGAAACAGCTATATCCATCGTGAATGATTATTCAAAAGCACACTTTCATTTGGCTATGCTGCTGAAAGAAACTGGATCAGTCTGGTCAAATACGGAGGGTAAGAAATCAAAAAAGAAAACCGCACCGGCTGAAGGAGCATAAAACTCATTGGATGCACTGAAGGCACACTTTCTGAAAGCATTGGAAGCAGATCCGGACTTTCCTGATGCGCATTTTGAATTAGGAATCATATATTTCGAGTCGAATGAATTGAAGGATGCAGTCAGCCATTTTCAATCAGCAATTGAGGGGCATTCTTCCGAAGCAAAGCGGTTGGTAAAAAGAGGCGAAGAGCTGCTAAAAAAATCACAGTTCCAACATGCAAAAGATCAGTTTCTTAAATCTCAGCAGCAGAAGGACAGTTGCGCATCAGCCTGGTATCATTTATCAAAAGTATTTAACAAGAGGGGTAAAATTGACAAGGCTGTTGAATCTCTGGAGAATAGTATAGAGAATAATGCCACCACCAATGCACACCGTGATTTGGGAATATTGCTGCTGAAGGTGAACAAACCTGATGATGCCCGTTTCCATCTAGAGAAAGCCATTGGGCTAGATTATGGAGATTCATTAACCCATTTCTATCTGGGCATTGCTTTAGAAAGAGACAAGGATACTGCAGAGGCAGAACAGCATTATTTAGCAGCTTTGGATATTAACCCCATGTTCACAGATTGTCTGATAAATCTGGCAAAATTACAGCATTCTCTGGGGAAGTCTGAAGAAGCAAATGCTACATTATCTAAGGCTCGGAACTTAGATCAGAAACGGGTTGATAAGGAACTAAAGAAATTACCCATATAACAATACTCAATAAAATAAAATGGTCTGAATTCGTCCTGTGAAACTCCTCAATCGTTATTTGATCCGAGAACATTTTTCCCCATTTCTCATGGCATTGTTGGTACTGCTCTTTGTTCTTTTAGCAAATTTTCTCCTCCGCAAAATGGATCGTTTCTTAGGGAAGGGCTTGGAATTCAGTCTTATCATAGAATTTGTCTTCCTAAATTTAGCATGGATTTTAGCATTGGCTGTTCCTATGGCAGTGTTGGTGGCTACCCTGATGGCATTCGGGAGATTATCTGCAGATAATGAAATTGCAGCTATGCGGTCCGTTTCTGTCAGTTATGTAAAATTAATGATTCCGGTGTTGTTATTTGGCTCTGCAATTGCCGGATTCATGATGTACTTTAACAATCAAATCCTGCCTGAAATGAATCATAAAGCGCGAATGTTATCTTCAGATATTTCCAGAAAGAGACCGGACTTAGAATTTGATGTAGGTTATTTTATAGATTCCATTCCCGATTACAATTTTTTATTGGGAAGCAGAGACGGAGAAGTATTCTATGATATTACCATTTTCAGTAATCCCGAGAGGAATAAACACCAGACCATCACTGCCCATTCCGGGACCATTTCTGCAGTGAATGACGGTGTTATCCTCCATCTTGAAAATGGTATTATACATGAGTATTTTGGCAATGAAAAAAATGAATATCAGCAAATTGTCTTTGACAAATATCAGGTAATGATTCCTGTTGATAATTTGGTTTTGAACCGAAGAGACAGCAGTATTCGTGGAGACAGAGAAATGACCTACGGGATGCTGCAGGATAAAATTACTTCTTACAAAGAAAAAATAGTAAACACACATAACCGCATCCAGGGGAGGTTGGAAAATGAAGCAAAGAAACTCAAAATTGAATCGCGAATTGACAGTAGTACTGTATTGACATTAGCTTCCACCATAGATAGAATCCAGCAGTATGAAATTGAATTGGAGGATTCTCTTAAACTGATTGAAGGCGGTTCAATCGAGCGGGTAAAACGCAGATTAAAAAATATGAAAAGAGGGGTCGAATCAGACTTCTCACTCATTACCTCTTTCTCTAACTCTATTAATAAATATTTGGTGGAACTACACAAGAAATTTTCCATACCTTTTGCTTCTGTTGTATTTATTCTTATTGGAGCACCTTTGGGGATGATGGTAAGAAAAGGAGGATTTGCAGTGAGTATGGCATTCAGTCTCAGTTTCTTTGTTATTTACTGGGCATTTCTCATTGGCGGAGAAGAATTCGCAGACAGAGGTTTTTTATCCCCCGCATTATCAATGTGGCTGCCTAATATAGTCTTGGGAGTTTTAGGATTGTATATGTGCTACAGACAATCTTTAGAGCAGCAATTTCTCTCTTTTGATTTGTTAACTTTATTTAAACGAAAAAATAGATTACTTAAATGATTACCTCTTTTAAAGAATTAGAACCCAAATTAGGGAAGAATGTATTTATTGCAAAAACCGCTGCAGTTATTGGCGATGTTACTTTAGGTGACGAAGTAAATATTTGGTTTGGCGCAGTATTAAGAGGAGATATGCACTATATAAAAGTGGGCAATAGGTCAAATATTCAGGACAATTCAGTGGTTCATGTAACCACTGCAGTATCCCCAACCACCATAGGTGAAAATGTAACAGTTGGCCACGGAGCAATTATTCATGGCTGCACCATTGAAGATAATTGTATGATTGGCATGGGATCTATAATAATGGATGATGCAATTGTGGGAGAGGGTTCCCTTGTTGGAGCAGGTGCATTGGTTCCTCCTAACATGATTGTACCGCCAAAATCTCTGGTAGTGGGTATGCCGGGGAAAGTGGTGCGGAATGTAAATGAATCAGAATTTGAAATGATTATAGAACGGCCGGGAGAATATATATCCCTGGCAAAGCAATATTAGGAATGGAAGAATTACTCTCCCACCCTGACCAGGAAACGCACTTGAACTTCTCACCTAAAGAAATTACTACAAAGGTAACTACAGGAATACCTCTCACCACTGAAGAAATAGCATATATAGTCAACGGCTATACAAATGGGAGTATCTCAGATGATTCCATGACAGATTGGTTAAAAGCGGTATTTGAAAAAGGAATGTCTCACAGGGAAACCCTAGATTATACCCGCACCATGCTGGATTCAGGAGCCACTTTGAATTTTAACCATTTGAATGGTTTTGTAGTGGATAAACACAGCACCGGCGGTGTAGGAGATAAAATTTCTATTGTATTAGCACCCTTGCTGGCAGCTTGTGGTTGTATAGTTCCCATGATTGCAGGCAGAGGACTGGGACATACACAGGGTACCATTGATAAATTGGAAACTATCCCCGGTTATAAGGCAGACTTATCACTGGATACATTTCAACAGAATGTAGAAAAAATTGGTGTTTCTATTATTGCACAAACAGGGCAGATTTGTCCGGCTGATCGTAAAATATATGCCCTGAGGGACATCACCAACACGGTAGCTTCAAACCCCCTCATTTGCGGAAGTATTATGAGCAAGAAAATCGCTGAGGGAATTCAGGGGTTAGTAATGGATGTGAAAGTTGGGCAGGGGGCATTTATGAAAAATATCTCCCAAGCCAAAGCATTGGGAAATCTGTTACAGGAAGTTGGTGAGTTATACGGTATTAAGGTAGCTATCTGCTACACAGATATGAACCAACCATTGGGTAAAAAATCAGGATTGTTTAATGAAATTGAGGAATCCATTGATTGTCTAAAGGGGGAGGGACCTGATGATGTTATGAAAGTAGTGTATCATTTAGGAAAACAGGCATTATTACAACAGGGTGATAGAAATCCCCTTGATACTATGAAATCTGCAAT
Organism: Fidelibacterota bacterium; assembly: GCA_030747125.1. Taxonomy (GTDB): domain Bacteria; phylum Fidelibacterota; class Marinisomatia; order SCGC-AAA003-L08; family D37C17; genus D37C17. The sequence continues at coordinate 7,977 of JASLLI010000010.1, forward strand.
ATATAATGGTAGAGCTTTTGAAAAATTCAGAGAAATTGTAATTGCACACGATGGTGATTTGACATCCCTGAAGACTAAATCATTGCATACTCCCACATGTCAATTTTCTGTTAAATCTCCTGAGACCGGCGTCATTCAATCCATTGACACCCTTGCTTTAGGAAAGGCAATTGTCCAATTAGGGGGAGGCAGAATACAAAAGACTGACGTCATTGACCCAACAGCAGGATTCACCATCTACAAAAAAATTGGAGAATCCGTTGAAGAAGGGGAGGTTGTAATAGAATTTTATTGTTCTACAAATTCAAAATTAGAAAAGGTCATTAAAGACTCTAATGATTTATTTAGGGTTAACAACGAAACACCTCCTGAACACCCGTTGATCATATCCTGAAATCAGGGTGACCATGAAGCAGAAATATCTGCTATTTTCCATTGTATTTATTCTTGTTTTGGAATTATTTCAGAATTTTCTGCTGTCTCAAACTTTTACCTTCACAGCAGTGTTGAACTTATTCCGTTATTCCCCGCTGTATTTTGCAGGATATATTCTCGTTTATATTTTCGCAATTTTGGCAATCGGATTAATCCCAATGTTCCGGTCCCGGTTTTTATATTATAGTGCCTTATTTCTGTTTGTAATAAGTGTGGCCTTTAACTTTGGATATATATTCATATCAGAAAAACCCTTTCACTTACTTGATCTAAATCTGCTGGTTAATGAAATACATATCCATTGGGTGCATGTGGTTAAAGAATACTTTGTCTCTATATCCATAGCACTAATTTTAGGGATAATCACCGTATTGACCTGGATTTATATTAGAAGAAAATCCTGCATTAGAATTGCAAATAGTTGGAGTATAGCCTTACTGCTTTCTTTTTTTTCTGTTTTATTTATTCAATATAAAACAGCAGCTACATTTCAACCACCACTGCCCGCTATGTTGAATATCCCTGCTTTCAGTTTTTTATGGCAGTCTTTCAAACCCTACATGGGGGACCGAGATAAACTTTCTGAATTACCTCAACGAAACCCTGATTTCCAAAATATAGTTTGGATAGTTGATTGCTCCGTCAATGGAGACTTTATCAGTATTAATAATACAGATTGGAATACTACTCCCTTTTTACAGTCAATCAAAAATAAAATGGTAAATAGGGGAGTTGTATCCTCTGTTACAAACTGTTCGGCTACCACCAATATTTTTTTGCTTGGATTAGGAGGAAACTCCCAAATCCCCGATACACATGAAACCTTGTTGAAATCCCCTAATATCTTTACTTTTGCCAAAAGAGCAGGATACAAGACTGCTTATTTATCTGCACAGAGTAATAACAGAAAATTGCACAATTTTATGACAAAGTATGATGTGGAAGATATAGACTATTTTCACCAGCCATTAACTCAAAGTGAACGCAGCCCTGTTTTAGCAGATAGTGAATTGGCACGGCATTTGAAAACTTATTTAACACATAATGATAGTAGTTTTATATATGTCTTAAAGTCTGGTGTTCATTTTCCCTGGTATAATAATTATCCACAAAACTATACACTCAATGATTCTTCCCAAATGGAATCCATGGGAGATAAGACCACGCAATATTTCAATGCTCTAAACTGGAAAACAGACAGATTTTTTCAAATTCTTTTTGAAGATGGTACTATTTCAGAAAATACACTTTTTATTTATACATCTGACCATGGTCAAATAGTTAAAGAGGAGGGAAATTATCTTACCCATTGTAATACGCATAATCCGGAAATTGAAGAGGGTAAAGTACCTCTTTTTTATTTGAGTGATAATTTATCAACAGTATCTAATTATCTTTCAACTGTAAAACCAAACAATCATGCTGAGATAATTACTCTGACTTTACATCTTATGGGTTATGATGCACCTGTTAAAGAATCCTTTCCGTCTGGCTTTCTATACGGACATTTATTTCCCAAACATCCCCTCCATCAGTGGGCAATTAAATCCCTTCATCCATTATATGTGGAATGAAAAAGTGAATTTAATGGATTCACACAGTTTTTCCCATTAATTTTAACCTATGGAAATATTCATTAATTTATTCATGGCAGGAGGAGTATTGTTGGGAACCACTATGGAAAAATCTACTATTTATACTTATGACGACCAGGGGAGACCCATACCTCCCTCAGGTGCAGAATTAAAGACTTTACCGGCGGATGGAGGTCCCCATTGGAACCGTCTCGTTTTTGAGAGCAGCCCATATCTATTGCAGCATGCTGCCAATCCTGTGGACTGGTATCCCTGGGGAGAAGAAGCCTTTCAAATAGCAGAAGAATCTGATAAACCGGTATTTCTGTCCATTGGGTATACTACCTGTCATTGGTGTCATGTTATGGAGCATGAATCTTTTGAAAATGATGAGGTTGCTGCCCTGATGAATGATGCCTTTGTCTGCGTTAAGGTTGATCGGGAGGAACGCCCCGATATTGACAATGTCTATATGGAAGTTACCCAAATGATGAATAATCGCGGGGGGTGGCCCATGACCGTTATCATGACACCTGAAAAGCAGCCATTTTTTACCGGAACTTATTTCCCGAAATCTACTAGAGGCAGACGAATCGGTATGATGGAACTCATCCCCCAGGTGAAAGAAGTCTGGATGTCAAAAAGGGACTCTCTTTTTACTGATGCCCATAATATTACTAACAGATTAAAGGCAAATCAAAGAAACCGAACCTCCAGCGGCGAGATATCTCCGAATATTTTAGAGAATGCATTTCGATCTTTTTCTAACCGTTATGATGAAAATTTAGGAGGGTTTGGCAGAGCACCCAAATTCCCCAAAGCCCATGATTATTCCTTTCTCATAAAATATTGGAAAAGAACCGGAAAAGAACAGGCTCTTCATATGGCTGAATTTTCCTTGAAAGCCATGCGAAATGGAGGACTGTACGATCAGGTTGGGTATGGATTCCATCGTTATTCAGTAGATGCCCGTTGGCTAGTACCCCATTTTGAAAAAATGCTGTATGACCAGGCAATTTTGGTTCAGGCATACCTGGATGCTTACCAGGCTACCGGGAATAAATACTATTCTGATGTTGTGGATGAAATTCTGGAATATGTTCTGAGAGATATGACTTCACCAGAAGGCGGGTTTTATTCAGCAGAAGACGCAGACAGTGAAGGAGAAGAAGGAAAATTCTATGTTTGGAAAATACAGGAGTTAGAGGAGATCCTTGGTAAGAAGGATGCAGATATATTCAGTAAAGTGTTTAATATAAAGGTAGGAGGAAATTGGAGTGATGGATATCACCATAAAACCAATATCCCTCATATAAAACGCAACTATACTATCTTGAGTAAACAGCTTGCTATTTCTGAAAACGAGTTGATTCAACGGATAGGAAACATGAGAAAAATATTGTTTTCTGTGCGGGAGGAGCGAATTCATCCTCAAAAAGATGATAAAATTTTAACCGATTGGAACGGACTTATGATCGCTGCCATGGCAAGAGCGGGAGCAGTTCTTAATAATGAGTCATACGCAATCGCTGCTGAAAAGGCAATGGCGTTCATACTCACTACTTTGCAAAATGAGGATAACAGCTTACTCAAGCGGTACCGTAATGGCAATGCAGGACTTACTGCAGTATTAGATGATTATGCTTTTATTATTTGGGGATTAATTGAATTATATCATTTAAAGTACGATGAATCCTACCTGGAAGCTGCCATGAAACTCAGTGATTATCAAGTTGAACAGTTTTGGGATTTTGAAAATAACGGATTTTACTTTACAGCAGATTCAAGCGAAAAACTGCTGGTTCGCAGTAAAGAGGTGTACGATGGAGCGATTCCGTCGGGAAATTCAGTCTCCGCTTATAATTTTATCCGGCTTGCTCGCATGACTTCCCGTACAGATTATGAAGAGATTGCCTTCCAGATTCTCAATGCTTTTGCAGGACAGGTTAATCGAGGTTCTTCCGGATACTCCATGATGCTGCAGGCAGCTGATTTTGCTTTTGGTCCTTCGTTTGAAGTGTTGGTTTTCGGAGATGAATCCAAGCAGGAAACCAAGGATATGTTGGAACAAATTCAATCCATTTATATGCCGAATCGAGTTATGGTTTTTGGAAAATTCGGGGGCGAAGCATTAAAAAATATAATCCCCTTTGTAGGCTATTATCAACCTGCAAAAGATGGAAAGCCATTTGTGTATGTTTGCCAAAATTATTCCTGTAAGCTCCCCACTTCTGAGATTGAAGTGGTTAAACAGCAGCTTGGATTAAATAAATAAAATGTAATTATTCTAATACATTTTTTCCCGCCATCTAATGCCTTTGGCTGCTTCCAGTAGGAAAACTGAGGTGTCCAGGTTTCTGCATTTAGTCCTGCCAATCCAAGGAGGCTCCACAGGGAACAATAAATATCTCCGGGCCCAAAGACACAATCATTCTTCCTGAAAATTTTATCATCCTTCTTAGTATAAACAACTGTACCTGGCATGTTATCCGCCTCATCCATAACGGTTTGCTCCTTGATATAGGCACCTCCTTCATGGGATGCTAATTGAAACCGCCGACCCCAGCTATTAGCAAATTTTCTCTGTAATTCGGGAGCATCCTTAGATACTAATACCACCTCCATGGCAGATTCTAGATGGGGGAGAAAACCATTAAATCCATCTGCCCAAAGGGTACAGTAATATCAGACCTTTCCCATGTTATGGATGACCAGCAAAGTGTCCTTTTTGCCAAACAGTTCGATAAGTGTTTTTTCATATGTGTAATTTATCAACATTGGTGGCTAAACTACGACTTTACCCTAAAATTTATTTCGGTACATACATATCGGTAATGGTACCACTGAACATTTCAGCTGCATTGGCTACTGTTTCCGTTAAGGTGGGGTGGGGGTGAATAGACATTCCAATGTCTTCTGCGTCTGCACCCATTTCAATGGCGAGTACAGCTTCGCCAATGAGGTCTCCCGCCCCGGGGCCAACTATTCCTGCGGAAATAATCTTTTTAGTGTCAGGATCAAACAAAAGTTTAGTTTTCCCCTCGATACGGTTCATAGCCAAGGCTCTACCACTGGCTGCCCAGGGGAACTCTCCCTTCTCATACGGGATGCCTTTTTCAATAAGTTTTGATTCTGTTGTGCCAGCCCAGGCGATTTCCGGATCAGTGAAAATTACTGCAGGGATGACTGCCGGTTCAAATGCGGAGGGAAGCCCTGCTATGACTTCAACAGCTACTTTCCCTTCATGGGTGGCTTTATGGGCAAGCATGGGGTCTCCGGTAACATCACCAATTGCAAATATATGAGGGACAGAAGTCTGTCTTTTCTCATTAACAGGGATAAACCCGTTGTCATTACTCTGAATTCCTGCCTTATCCAATCCAAGTTTTTCTGTATTGGGTTTCCTGCCTACGGAAATTAGAACTTTTTCATAGACTTCAGAAAAGGATTTACCCTTGCTATCCTCAAATTGTACGCTTACCATTCCATCTTCAGGTTCCATTGATTTAACTTTGGTTGAAAGGTAAATTTGTTCAAACGATTTATTTAATTTTCGTGCAAGAGGTTTGACCAGGTCTGTATCAGCACCGGGAAGAAGAGAGGACATAAATTCCACAACAGTAACCTGGGAACCCAGAGCATGATATACTGTACCCATTTCAAGACCGATATACCCACCACCAACCACCAGCAGCTTTTGAGGAATATCCTCCAAATTGAGAGCATTCGTTGAGTTAAGGATACGGGGATGCTCCGACGATATACCCGGGATATTGGCAGATCGTGATCCTGTGGCAATTATACAGTTATCAAAGGAAATTAGTTGTTCGCCATCTCCCGTTGTGAGTTTTAAGTTTTTATCAGTCTCAAATGCAGCAGTACCGGTTAATACCTGCACCTTTCTGACTTTAGCTAATTGGCTGATTCCTCTGCTAAGTTTGGAAACTACACTGTCCTTCCATTGTCTCACCTTCTCCAGGTCAATGGATGGAGCACCAAAAGAGATTCCTGATTTTTCCAGGTGTTTTGCTTCATCCATAACTTTGGCAATATGCAGCAGAGCTTTAGAGGGAATACATCCACGGTTCAGACAGACACCTCCTAACACATCATCCTTTTCAATGAGGATTACCTGCTTTCCAAGATCCGCCGCACGAAAAGCAGCTGCATATCCCCCGGGACCTGCTCCTATCACCACTACTTCTGCATGTATTGTATTCACAGGGATTGCGTTATATCTTCAAGGTTTGATAATAACTGGCCAAATCTTGTGGTGAATCGTGCTGCATCTGCACCATCAATCACCCGATGGTCATAAGACAGAGAATAGGGTAGAATGAGCCGTCGTCTGAATTTACCGTCAATGAATACCGGTTCATCTGCTGCACGGGAAATTCCCAAAATAGCAACTTCAGGGGGATTTACAATGGGGGTGAAATAGGTACCTCCAATGCCGCCAAGACTGGAGATTGTGAAACATCCTCCTTCCATATCAGCAGGCAGAAGTTTCTTTTCCCGTGCCTTTGCACTGAGGATAGTCAGCTCCCGCGCCAGGTCTTTAATAGATTTTTTTTCCGCATTTTTTATAACGGGTACTACCAATCCGTTAGGCGTATCTACTGCAACGCCTACATTCATAAAATTTTTGAGTACAAGGTTTTCATTACTGCCATCTAATGAACTATTAAATTGAGGCATCTCCTTTAATATGATACAGAGGGCTTTGATGAAAAAGGGTAATAGAGAGACTTTAATATTCTCATCCTTATTTACCTTTTTTAATTGTTGACGCAGTTTTTCCAGTTTAGTGATGTCACATTTATCAAATTGCGTTACATGAGGGATTGCCTGCCAGGCTCTTTGTAATCGTTCTCCGGTAATTCTCTTAATTTTATTCAGGGGTTGAATATCAATCTCACCGTATTTAGAAAAGTCACTGTCTTGACCGGGAGCAGTAACAGGTAATGATGCTGGTGATGGTTCTCCTTTTCCCGATAACTGCCCTTTAATGTAATTTTGAACATCTTCTTTGGTGATTCGCCCTTTAGGACCACAACCCTGGACTAATTTTAAATCGCACCCAAGTTCACGGGAAAACTGCCTGACAGAAGGACTTGCCAATACAGGTTTTCCAAGAGGTGCAGTTGTGGAAATAGTTGGTTTTGAAGGGGAGAGCGGTATAGTTTTAGGTTCCTGAAGTGAGGGTTGTGTTGTATCTATCTGAACAGTATCTTCAGTTTTTATTTCCTCATCGTGGTCGGCATCGCCTGAAAGGGTAAGGATACTGTCACCCGGTGCAATGCTGCCTCCTTTTTCAATATGAATCTTCTCTATTTTCCCGCCGGAGGTGGATGGAATTTCCATGGAAGCTTTTTCGGTTTCAACCAGAATTAAAGGGTCATCTACTTTAATGACATCCCCATTCTGAACCAGCACATCAGAAATTTCAACAGAGGTTATTCCTTCCCCTAATTCAGGAAGTTTGATTTCAGCCATGTAATTTATGCTTCATATTAGACAGTTATGGGGTTTGGTTTTTCTGTATTCAATTTATACTTCTCAATAGCTTCCTGAACTTTATTCTTTTCCATTTGCCCTGTGTTGCTTAAAGATTCCAAAGCAGTCATAATAATATAATAGCGGTTAATTTCGAAGAATCTTCTCAGTTCCTCTCTAGTTTCACTTCGGCCAAAACCATCTGTACCAAGAGCTACAAAAGGACAGTCAATATAAGGTGCAATTTGTTCTGCAACCAATTTCACATAATCGGATACCGCTACCACAGGGCCCCTTTCCTGTTTCAGGCAAGACCCCACATAGGAAATTTTATCTTCGTCGTGTGGATGTAGAATATTCCAGCGGTTTTTGTCTTCTGCTTCCCGATGAAGTTCGCTGAAACTGGTGACACTATATACATCAGCGTCAATATTCCAGTCCTGCTTTAACAGTGCCGCTGCTTCCAAAATTTCATGTACCATAGAGCCGCTGGCAAGCAGTTGTACTTTGGGATTATCCCCATCTTCACCTTTTTTCAGCAGATACATTCCTTTAATGATACCCTCTTCCACATTTTCCGTAATGGGGGGATGGGTATAGTTTTCATTTTCCAGAGTAAGGTAATAAAAAACATCTTCCTGTTCAACATACATGCGTTTCAGTCCATCATGTATGATGACTGCAATTTCATAGGCAAAAGCCGGGTCATAGGCTTTCATATTTGGTACCACGGATGCCATTAAATGACTATGGCCGTCCTGGTGTTGGAGCCCTTCTCCAGCTAAGGTGGTTCTTCCTGCAGTACCCCCTAAGAGGAAGCCCTTCGTACGCATATCTGCTGCTGCCCAGATAAAATCTCCAACGCGTTGAAATCCAAACATGGAATAATAAATAAAGAAAGGAATCATGTTGATACTGTGACTACTGTAGGCAGTCCCTGCGGCGATAAATGAGGATATAGCTCCTGCTTCATTAATTCCCTCTTCTAAAATTTGCCCGTCAGTTGCCTCCCGATAATAGAGAAACTGATCAGAATCAACAGGGTCATAAACCTGCCCTACATGAGAGTAAATCCCCAACTGTCGAAAAAGAGGGTCAATACCAAAGGTACGGGCTTCATCCGGAATAATGGGTACAATATGCGCCCCAATGTCTTTGTCTTTGCTCAAAATTGCCAGAATACGGACAAATGCCATAGTCGTGGAAAAATCCCTGTCCCCGGATCCTTTTAATAGTTCATCCAAAATAGAAATAGGTGGAATATTCAATGGGGGACCATTGTCTTGCCTTTTAGGGAGACTTCCGCCTAATGCTTTGCGTCGTTGATTGAGATAGGAAATTTCTTCACTGTCTTCTCCCGGTTTATAAAACGGAGCTTTCACACATTCCTCGTCCGAAAGGGGAATATCAAATCTGGAACGAAAATGCAGCAATTCATCCTCATTTAATTTCTTCTGTTGGTGGGTAATATTTCTGCCTTCTCCTGCTTCTCCCAGTCCATAACCCTTAATAGTCTGTGCCAAAATCACAGTGGGCTGCCCTCTGTGATTAACGGCTTCATCATAGGCAGCATATACCTTTGCCGGGTCGTGACCACCTACTTTAAACTTCCAGAGTTCATCATCTGTAAATTGTTCCACCATTTTCAACAGTTCAGGATATTTTCCCCAGAAATGCTGGCGGATATATGCACCACCTTCCACAATGTATTTTAAGCTATCACCATCAACCATTTCGTCCAGCCGTTGCAGGAGCAAGCCTGAGTCATCCTTTGCCTGGAAGGTATCCCATTCTGATCCCCAAACTACTTTAATGACATTCCAGCCGGCACCTCGGAATGCCCCTTCCAGTTCCTGGATAATTTTACTGTTACCTCGAACGGGTCCGTCCAATCGTTGGAGATTGCAATTCACCACGAAGATAAGATTATCCAACTGTTCTCTGGCAGCCAGAGTCAATGCTCCCATGGATTCCGGCTCGTCCATTTCACCATCGCCCAGAAATGCCCACACCTTTCTCTCATTGTTTTCCATGAGACCCCGGTCATGGAGATAATGCATGAATCTTGCCTGATATATTGCCATAATGGGACCTAAACCCATAGACACAGTGGGAAACTGCCAGAATTCAGGCATGAGCCAGGGGTGGGGGTAGGAGGAAAGTCCGCCTTCTTCAGCTAGCTCCTTTCTGAAATTATTCAATTGAGTTTCGGTAATGCGTCCCTCTAAATAGGCACGGGCATATATTCCAGGCGCAGCATGCCCCTGGAAGAAAACCAGATCGCCTCCATGATAATCATGTCCTCTCAGAAAATGATTAAATGCAACCTCATATAAGGTGGCAGCAGAAGCATAAGAAGAAATATGACCACCAATTCCATGATGCTCTCTGTTTGCACGCACCACCATAGCCATGGCATTCCAGCGAATGAGAGATTTAATTCTCCGCTCAATGGCTCTGTCCCCGGGGAAGGGTTTCTGCTGACTTAAGGGGATGGTATTCACATAATCTGTGGTAGCACTGTAGGGGAGCCGGACACCATTCCGCCGGGCAAACTCAATGAGCTTCTCAATGATAAAATGAGTTCTGTCAACACCTGAAGTTTCTAATATAGAACGGATGGAATCTATCCATTCCTGAGTTTCTTGAGAATCAGGGTCCCTGTGGTTACTATTGGGGTTCATATATAGGGTAAAATTTGGCTTCTATGAGGTTAAAAAATTACAGCGAATAAAAGTGCAAATAAAGACTACTGTTTTACCTGCATTAGGTTTTCTATATAAGGTATCCAACCCAGCTGTTTCACCCGGGCAAACTCACTGCGAAAGGCATTGCCATAGGCAGGATTGGGGTTTTCATGCATAGCCTTCAATTGAATGTGGGCAAATTTGGTGTTATTGTTCTCCAAAATTAAAGCAGAACCAACATTACAAAATCCCTCAATTCTGCTTTTCTCCAATTGGATGTGATGTTCAAGTAGCCAAACATGAAGTAGCTCATGAGCCAATACAGCCTCAAACTCAATTTTTGGAAGTCCAAATAGTAAAAATAATTGATAGGGAAATGGAGTAGATTTTTCAGTATTTACAAGAGTGAATCCCTTCAGGCATTTTTCACCGTTTTTTGAACTCAATCCTGCTAATTCCTCTCCGTTAACGAGAGTAATGTTTATGGTTTGTGGAATATTATGAAAGCCAACTTCATTCAATTGATCTCGAACAGAGCGAAAGGAAGATTGAATATCATTTTCTTTTTCAATGAGGGAGGATTGACACAGTGAACAGAGATACCGACCATCTGAAAATTGAAATCCTCCTCCGGTAACTCCTTCTGAAATAATTCTGGAACAGGAGGAACAAAAGACCCCTTCTTGTTCATGGTAAGAATGATAGGGATTCCCCCAGGCATCTATGGAAAATTCCTTATCCAGGTGAGTAAGGCAAATTGCACAGGGCTCAGCTTTTTTATCCAGCGAGTAAGCTGGGGCTGCAAACAGGAATATGAGTATTTGAATATAAAAAACGGGGGTCATTCTGAGTGAGAATTTACTTCCTTTCAATAAAGAGGAAAGTAGTAATTTATGCCCTCCTGATGAGGAAAAATCTCCTACCATGAAAATAGCTTTTCTAACTGCCGGCGGAATTGCCCCTTGTCTGTCTGCATCTATTGGCAGACTGATTAGAAACTATTCCCAAACTTCACAGTCTGTTGAGATGATTGCCTATCTCCATGGCTATAAAGGGCTGCTCACAGGAAACTCTATACCTATCACCACTCAAATTATTGACAATGCGGAAATTCTTTACGAATATGGCGGCTCACCTATTGGCAACAGCAGAGTGAAACTCACCAATGTGGAAGATTGCGTAAAAAACGGATACATCCAGGAAGGTGAAGACCCTCTTAAAGTGGCTGCGGACCAGTTGGTGAGGGATGAGGTAACTGTTCTGCACACAATTGGCGGGGATGATACCAATACTACCGCTGGTGATCTGGTATACTATTTAGCTGAGAACGGATATACCCTCACTGTGGTAGGCCTCCCCAAAACGGTGGATAATGATGTGTATCCCATTCAACAAACGCTTGGTGCCTGGACTGCTGCAGAACAGGGAGCCTTATTTTTTGAAAATATAGCCAATGAAAATACCACCAGTTCACGGCAATTGATTATTCATGAAGTCATGGGTCGAAACTGTGGGTGGCTCACTGCTGCCACTTCCATGGAATACCGACGCAGACTTGAGGTTAAATCTTACCTGCCCTCCATTTTTATTGACCGAGAAAGGTGGGATATTGATGCCGTCTATATTCCTGAACAACCCATCCATATACAGGCTGAAATTGAACGGCTGAAGCTGCGCATGGATGAAAAGGATTCGGTAAATATCTTCCTCAGTGAAGGTGCTGGAATAGATGATATCGTACAAGATTTAGAAACAAGGGGGGAGCCTGTGAAAAGGGATGCTTTTGGTCATGTGCGGTTGGATGAAATAAATCCCGGACTTTATTTTGCAAAACAGTTTGCCGAAGGGGTTCATGCTGATAAAGTATTGGTACAAAAATCAGGCTATTTTGCCCGATCTGCAAAACCCAATAAAAAAGATTTAGGACTCATTTTTCAAACAGCTGACTATGCCAATGAATGTGCCCTCAACGGAAAATCAGGCGTGGTGGGCATAGATGAAGATTTTGATAATCAGCTTCGCTGTATAGAATTCGAACGGATAAAAGGGGGCAAACCTTTTAATCCCACAGTGGGTTGGTATCAATCCATATTAACTGATATAGGACAATCAACAATGAAAGAGGTACTACAATGAATTATGAACAATTAAAAACAAATGCGAGCAAAATGGTTGCCAAAGGTAAAGGAATTTTGGCTGCAGATGAAAGCACTCCAACCTGCGGGAAACGGTTTGATAGTATAGGGGTAGAATCTACAGAATTAAATAGAAACACCTACCGTGATCTGCTCTTTACCACAGAGAGAATGGAAGAATTTATCAGCGGTGTAATTCTTTATGATGAAACCCTGCGTCAAAGCACTCTGGACGATAATACACCCTTTGCAGACTATCTGAAAAGCAAGGGAGTGATTCCCGGTATTAAGGTGGATATGGGAGCAAAACCCCTTGCCCTCCATTCCGGTGAAAAAGTGACTGAAGGCTTGGATGGACTGCGGGACCGCTTACAGGAATATTATAAATTAGGTGCCCGTTTTGCAAAATGGCGTGCAGTCATTACCATTGGTGAGGATATCCCCACAGATGCCTGTATTTCAGTCAATGCCCATGCCTTAGCCCGCTATGCTGCTCTCTGTCAGGAAGCAGGAATTGTCCCCATTGTAGAACCTGAAGTACTCATGGATGGTGACCATTCTATTGATACCTGTCACAGCGTTTCTGAAAAAACATTCCGACAGGTATTTGCTGACTTGGACACACAGAATATCTATCTGGAAGGAATGGTATTAAAACCCAATATGGTAGTCTCAGGTATGGACTGCTCTCATCAGGCAGGGGTCGAAGAAGTGGCTGACCGCACAGTGGAATGTCTGAAAGCAACCGTACCCTCTGAAGTACCGGGATGTGCCTTTTTATCCGGTGGTCAAAGCAATGAAGATGCTACTGCTCACCTGAATATGATGAATGCAAAACATAGCTCCAGCCTGGATTGGAACCTAACCTTTTCATACGGAAGAGCATTGCAGGCTTCTGCCCTCACTGCATGGGGAGGCCGGGATGAAAATATCCCAGCTGCTCAGGATGCCTTTTACCAAAGAGCCAAATTCAACAGCTTGGCAACTACCGGCACATACTCAGAAGAGTTGGAAGTGGAAATGGTATAACTTTTACCTGAAGTGAATAAGAAAAGGGGAGTGGTTTTCATTCCCCTTTTTATTTGGGGGAAAATTCCAATTATATCTGGAGGTTCGCAATTAGTGTATGCCAACCATCCTGCTTAGATATGATGGAATATATATTGCAATATTCACCACTATTAGGTTTCTTTCCCACAAACCCAGGAACTTAGAAACTTTTCAAATACTCATGTATTCGTGAGAGTCCTATTTCAATTTTTTGAGTATCCAACGCATAGGAGAAGCGGACTCTCCCCGGCGCACCAAACCAGTCACCCATATAAGTAATGAGATCATACTTTGTAAACATATCCCAGACAAAATCTGCAGGATTCTCCACTTTGGGAAGCATATAAAATGCCCCTTCAGGATTCCAGAGATCAAAACCCATATCATGTAAACCATTGTATAATAAATCCCTGCGTTCCTGCCAGATTTTCAATTGATCGTCTATGAATTTCCGCGGGACCTTTGTTGCTTCAAATGCCATTTCCTGCCCTAAAATATTGGTATTCATTGAAGTGTGGGTTTTCATGGCAATCACATCCTGTACTAATTTATTATCCAATGACCAAAGGTATCCCACCCTGAATCCGCACATGGCATAGGTTTTTGAAAAGGAATTGATGGTCACCACATGATGACCCTGAATGAGATAATTTTCCCGCACATAAATCAGATCTTTATATACCTCATCAGATAAAACATAAATACCTCTGTCAATGGTTTGTTTTTCAATTTCTTTCAAGGTATGTATAGATTCCACCCTGCCTGTGGGATTAGAGGGAGAATTAATAATAATTGCTCTGCAATCATCCACTTTTGAGGAAAAATCATCTAAATCAATTTGTCCATCATTGGTCTTTAGGTAAACGGGTTCCATCCCTGCAAAATCAATAATACGGGGATATGAATAATAATATGGTTTAGTTATGAGTACTTTTTTTGGAAGGATAGATTCTTTACTACTGATAACTCTTAAAGTAAGATCAAGGGCTTCGGATGCGCCATTGGTAATGATGAAACTGTCTTGAGTTGATTTTGGGTACTGTCTGGCAAGGGCTGATCGCAAATATTCCATCCCCTGGATGGTTCCGTATTTGAAATCCTTATAATGGGGGAGAATTTTATAGACTTCTTCAGGAGGAGGCAGGTCCGGTTCGCCTGAGCCAAAAGAAATGATATTGTCTCCCCTCACCCCGATAAAAGCGGCAGGGGAGAGGTCTTCTTTATTCAATGGCTTCCTTTTTACCGTTCATCGTCGCAGGGAAAATCTGGACTTGGTGTACCTGCCTTGCTGAACCTTTCTTAATGAGTACCTGGCCAATGGGAAGAAAAAGATGCTCTCCCTGATTGGGGATGCGACCTAACTCTGTGATAATATAACCACCCACCGTTTCATATTCTCCATCCGGAATTATAGACCCAAATTGAGAATTGAAATCCTCCCAGTCGATTCGGGCATTGACTAAAATAGAGCCATCTTCCTGAATTTCTGATTTGACAGCTTTTTCATCAAACTCATCTTCAAAATCCCCAAACAGTTCTTCAAATATATCCTCTGCGGTAATGAGTCCCGCCGTACCGCCATGTTCATCCAACACGATGGCAAGTGCGTGATGAGCAGTTTTAAATTCACTCATAACATCCCGTACCCGTTTTGAAAAGGGGATATGGAAAACCGGTTGAATAACCTCCTGAAGGTTTTCCGGTTTATGAAAGAGATCATAGAGATAGACCACACCGATAATATTATCCAGATCATTCTCATAGACCGGGAGTTTTGAATGCCCTGATTCTATAAAAGTATGTAATACCTTTTCAAGAGATTCATTTACCGATACAGCAGAAATTTCAGTCCGGGGGGTCATGGCTTCCTCTACCGTATTTTCACGGAATTCAAATACATTGGAAATCATTTCCTGCTGTTCTTTTTCCATAGCCTCAGGGGCATCTACCTGTTCGTAGGCATGCTGCAAATCGTCTCGTTTTTCTTCCATTTCTTCTTCTGAATCTCTGCCTCTTTCTGATATGGACATCCAACCAGTTTTGCGTAACATAATTACCACAGGCTTGAATACCATGCAGGAGATTTTTAAAAAGGGTGAGAGGAGTAGTAAGCCGAAGTTTGCATATTCCCGCATGATTGACTTTGGAAGTATTTCGCCGAAAAATAAAATGATAACGGCAATTGGAATAACAATTAATTTATGAGGAACCCAGTCAGTTCTGAGTAAATAGACAGTTGCAAAGGAAGTCGCTAATATATTTGAAAGGTTGGTACCAATGAGAATAACACTGAGATATTCCGGCTTATGGTCTAAAATAGAGGATGCCCAGCGTGCCAGCCGTTTTTCCTGTTTTTCCCAAACATCTATTTGCAGAGGATTTGATGCCAGCAATGCAATTTCTGATGCAGAATAAACAATTGAAAGGATGAGCCCCAGGAAGGCTAAGTTTAGATCAAGCAATTTGAATAAAATATGAACAGGTTCTGAAAATTAGATGGTTTTAGAATTGCAATCAAAGGAAAGACTATGAGCGGATCAAAGATTACGGAACAACAAAATTCTCGCTCCCACCAAATTGATACCCTTTCTATTCAGGAAATATTACAACTCATCAATTCAGAAGATGCATTAGTCGCAGCAGCAGTTCAGGCTACCATCCCTGAAATCACCAACTTTGTGGAAAAAGTAGTTCTCCGTTTTCAAATTGGAGGGAAGCTCTTCTATGTAGGGTCAGGTACCAGTGGCAGATTGGGAATATTAGATGCTGCTGAAATCCCGCCCACGTATAGTGCTGATCCAATGCTGGTTCAGGGTATTATTGCTGGTGGGTATAATGCTTTAGTAAAATCAGTGGAAGGGGCAGAAGATATTCCTGAAGATGGTGCAAAAGCAGTGGAAGAGTTTGGAATAACCGAAAAAGATGTGTTGCTGGGTATAACTGCAAGCAGTAGTACCCCCTTTGTTTTAGGTGCCTTGGAGGAAGCTCATAATATGGGTGCCACCACCGGTCTGTTGATTTGTAATCGTCCTCCTCAATTGAACTGGATAGATCATATTATTCCCATTATTACCGGACCTGAAATCATAACCGGATCCACCAGAATGAAGGCAGGTACTGCAACTAAATTGGCTTTAAATATGATAACTACCACTGCCATGATTAAATTAAATAAGACTTACGGAAACCTGATGGTGGACTTGAAAGCTTCCAATAATAAATTATGGGACAGAGGAACACGAATAATACAGCAGCTTACTTCACTCAATTATGAGAAAGCCAGAATTCTTTTGGAAAGTGCTCAGGGGGAGGTAAAAGCCGCTTTAGTGATGCATAAGAAAAATACCTCTTTTGGTGAGGCTAAAACTTTACTTGAAGAGAATGAGGGGAAACTTAGAAATATTTTATAACTCTGCTGCATACAAAGGGTGTTTCAAAGTAAGCAATGCAGCTCTTTTTCTTAGGCTTTGTAGTATAAATCCAGATATTTTTTAAGAATGTCTTTAATAACTCCCCGAAAGGGAAGGGTTGCTGCCATCCCATAAACAGGAGCCATTCCCGTGGAATTTTCAGGATTCTTTTTTACCATTTCCACTGCCTCTTTTAAATCTACGGAAAACCGTTCAGACACTCCTTCCTGAGTTTGACGCAGGGTAATGCAAATGTGAATACATGACGGTTTATGCAGACCGTTCAAATTCCACCCCTTTTCTGTCATTTGATCCATAATTTTATACTCATCTAAGGAATCTGATTTAAACGCAATTACCCATAGTGGGTCTCCAATGAGTTCCAGTTCAGGAATGTCTGCAATGGACTTCTTAAACTTATCAGCAGTCTTTATAATTTTAGTCACAGCCTCAAGATACCCTTTTTCTCCCATGGAAAGCATAGCAGCCCAGCAGGCAGCACTCAGCGCTCCGGGTCTGCTTCCTGCAAAAGTAGGCGAGAAGTACAGACCACCCGGCCAATCTGCAATGGTATAGTATTGATAACTACGGAGTTTTGGACTTCGATATAATATGACAGATGTCCCCTTGGCAGCATAGCCAAATTTATGTGTATCAGCTGAGATGGAAGTAACTCCATCCACATTAAAATCAAAAGGTGGAACAGAAAATCCTGCTTTCTGAGCAAAGGGGAGAACAAAGCCCCCCAGACAGGAGTCCACATGTAATCCCGTGTTGTTGCGTTTTGCAATCCTGGATAGGTCTTCAATAGGGTCTATAAGTCCATGAGGAAAATTCGGTGCAGAGCCAACAATACAGATGGTATTGCGGTCAACGGCTCGTTCAAGTTTGTGAATATCCACTAAATAATCATTACCAATGGGAATTTTCACCACCTTGATACCGAAATATTCGCCAGCTTTATCAAAGGCTGCATGTGCCGTAACAGGTATGATGATATTAGGGGTACGGACTCCTTTTTCTGAACGATAATAATCACGATAAGTTTTCATTGCCAATAAAATGCTTTCCGTCCCGCCGGAGGTAACTGCCCCACAGATGTCATCCTTTGTTTCACCAGCACCAAGCATATTTGCTGTCATAGAAATAATTTCAGATTCGAATTTACCGGCACTTGGGAATAAATCAGAATGAAGGGGATTACTCTGCGATTGGATGGCATATACTTGATTGAGAAATTCAATATGATCATCCTCACCATGATATACTGCCCCGGAAACATATCCCTCTTTCCAGCGTGATTGTTCGCCGGAGCTAATGTTTCGAACTTCTTCCAACACTTTATCACGGGAGAGTCCTTCCTCCGGCAGTGAATGATGTGTAGTAAATTTCAGTTTGTAAGCGTTTGCCATCCGATCTAACTCAGGGAGGAGTTTTTCCATTTCTCTGTCCACTTCCTGCTGCACTTTAGAAGTTTTCATGAGCTGTTTTTCAAGCCAGGCCATCAGCCGGGGGGAGATATGAGCAATCTTTTGGATAATGGGAGGAATATCCATTAAACAATAACCTCAAGTGCTTTAGGAAGAATGCTGTACTTCACCGGAGGAATCCCGATATTTTCACCATCTGTTTCAACGATGATATTTTCCTCTGTTTTCAATTGGAAAGCATTACAAGTTTTGTAATGAGCATAAGGTTTTTCAAGAATCTTTCCTGTAAAAAGGGAGGGCATTGCCGATGTGAGACCAATGCGAGACATCCCATCCAACCATGCCAGTGACAGGATGCCATCATCAGGTATAGTCTTCACTCCAAAACTCATATCACCACCAAAATTTGAGGTTTTGAAAACAGTCACATTGGATAAATTCATAGATGGAAGAGGTTCGTTATCAATAATGAGATCTGCAGTGAATGGTTTAAAGTCTTTAATAGCCTGCAAACCACAAATCACTGCTCCTGCATCTACGCTGAATTGTTTTATTTTTTTAGTAACTCCTGAAACGGAGTTAAACTTTTCATTGGCAGAGCTGATAATTCCCATACTTGAATTATTTAGAATATACCGCTGAACCTTGTCGCCGGAAGTATTTCTGCATTCCACTTTAAACAGGTCAATAGGGAAGGAGTCTACGCCGTGAATACGATCAATCCAGTTTCTTGCATCATCAAATTTTTTTTCAAAATCGCAGCTGCTTCCTGCAGGAAAAAACAGTAATTTCAAGTCAGCAGGAATTGGATCAGAATAGGCATAGAACCCCTGAAGGACTTCATTTAAAGTCCCATCACCGCTAAAAACAGCAATTCTTCGCTCACCAGATGCTAAGGCTTCATTTGCAAGTTTTGCAGCATGGTTTTTCTCCCTGGTGGTTACAACCTTATAGCTAATCAAAGTCTGTTGAAGTTCAGCCTCAAACTTTTCCCAGCGTTTCTGTGCTTGTCCGTCTCCTGCAGTGGGATTTAAAATGATGTAAGTTTCAGGAATACTCATAGAATTTACTTAAGTTTAAATTCAGTTTGAACGCCATAATGATCACTGGGAAAAATTCCTTTCTGTTGGGTGTTTATTACTACAGAGGATGCAACTGCATGTAATTGGGAATTTCCTGGATGGTAATAAATATAGTCTATTCTGTAAGATTCACGATTGAAATTATAATCCAGTATATTATATAAACTATTCATATTCAACTCTGCATCTTCAGGGTATTGCATGAGTACATTTGAGTTGCGTTCTGCATCCCAGGTGAAACCCTCAGTTGCAGTGTGAAACTCATTAAAGCTGTCTATTATCTTCAGAGAGTCTAAAATATGCAGTTCTTCCATTTCTGTGGTAGCATTAAAATCTCCCGTCAGAATAAAGGGGAGGGAATCACCACAGACCTCCTGAATATAAGCTACGGTACCCTGTGCTTCCGTGAAGCGCCATTCTGCTTCAATGATTAATGTCTGCTTTGCCTCTTCAATTTCTTCTACACTGTAGCCAAGTTTGGAACCAAGGTCTTCTGCAGAGTCTCGATAGCGTTTCAAATTTGGAACTGAGGCATGCCAATGGGTAGTGAAAATATGAATAGGCTCACCTTCAAAATGAATCTTTCCTGCTAAAGCTTGTGCTCCATCATCAAAATGAAAGGCAAAGAAATTGCCTGCCAGTCCACCGGTAAGTCTCTTGCGACCCACCCATTCTAGGTTCAATTCCTTTTTTGAAAAAATGGCGTCACCCTGTCTCAGGTTCACCGGAATCCCAATACAGCCTGCCTGAATACCTGCTTCGCTTACATGATAAATCACATCCATGTTTAAATCTTTAGCAAATTGTGCTGCCCGCCGTGGTAGAGGGTTAACCTCCTGCATGGTAATTACATCTGCGTCTAATTCTTTTAGCTGTTCAATGAGCAGGTTGTATCTTTTTTGCATTCTTTCCCCGCTTTCGAATTCTCCCATTTTTATAATTCCTTTATAATCCAGCCCTGACCAGATATTAATATTCACCACTTTTAAAGATCTCTTGTGGGAATTGTTGTCTGCTGACAGAGTACCCAGAATAATTAACAAGAGAAATAGAGGGTTTAAAATGCCCGGGAGCCGTGGTCCTTTGTAGTGTTTCATCTTTAAATCCGTCGGAATATTTTACATTTGGGTTGAAGGAAAATTAGTTTGTTTTACAGGTAGGATTATACAAAAAATAATGAGAAGGAACATTCTGGATAAAAATATAAAATTTTTCTTTTCCGCAAAAATGACATTTTTCTGTATTGAAGGGAATTGTTAAATTATAGGTCATTATGGCAGGATTTAATTTAACATCTTCCTATGAGCCTGCAGGAGATCAGCCTCATGCCATTTCAGAGTTGGTAAATGGAATAAATACCAATGTGAAAGATCAGGTCTTATTGGGGATCACCGGATCAGGAAAAACTTTTACTATGGCAAATGTCATTCAGGAAGTTCAAAAGCCAACATTGGTACTGTCTCACAATAAGACTCTGGCAGCTCAGTTGTATGGTGAGTTCAGGAGTCTTTTCCCTGAGAATGCAGTGGAGTTTTTTATATCCTATTATGATTATTATCAACCTGAAGCCTATTTGCCGGTAACGGATACTTTTATTGAAAAAGACCTCTCCATCGATGAAGAAATAGATAGGCTACGACTAAAGGCAACAACATCATTAATATCCCGTAGGGATGTAATTATTGTAAGCTCTGTAAGCTGCATTTATGGTATTGGTTCGCCGGACTCTTATAAGGCCATGTTGGTGCATATTGACAAAAAATCACCCTTAGACCAAAAAGCCTTTCTCCATTCTCTGGTGAATATTCATTATGGAAGAAATGATCTCGTATTAGAACCGGGTACTTTTCGGGTAAGGGGTGATGTTATTGAAGTGTTTCCCGCCTATGAGGAGAGTGCATTGAGAATAGAGCTGTTTGGTGATGAAGTAGAAAAAATTTACAGCTTTCATCCTCTTACGGGAGAGGTAATTGCTGCGTATGAAGACTATTGGGTGTATCCTGCAAAACATTTTGTCACTTCTCGGGATAATCTCCACCGTGCAATGGATGATATTCGCGAAGAACTATCTGATCGATTGCAGTATTACAGAAACGAAGGCTTACTGCTAGAAGCACAACGACTGGAACAGCGTACCATGTATGATCTTGAGATGATGGCAGAGCTTGGTTATTGTTCCGGAATTGAAAATTATTCCCGTCATTTAGAGGGTCGGCAGAAAGGAGAAAGCCCCAACACTTTGCTGGATTTCTTTCCTAATGATTTTCTGCTATTTGCAGACGAATCTCATGTTTCCATTCCGCAGATCAGAGCCATGTATAATGGAGACAAGTCCAGAAAGGACTCGTTGGTAGAGCATGGATTCCGCCTGCCATCTGCCTATGATAACCGTCCTTTAAAATTTGAGGAATTTGAACAGAATATTAATCAGGCAGTCTATGTCTCAGCCACCCCCGGCGACTACGAATTGAAAAAGACGGGAGGAGTCTATATTGAGCAAATCATCCGCCCTACAGGACTTTTGGATCCTGAAATTTCATTACATGAGTCCAAAGGACAGATTGATCATCTCATTGGAGAAATCCGCAATGTGGTTGGCAGAAATGAAAGAGTATTGGTAACTACCCTTACGAAGAGAATGGCAGAGGATTTAACTGACTATCTGCGGGGAGTGAACATAAAAGCAGAATACATGCACAGTGATATTGACACTATTCAAAGAGTACAGATTCTCAGGGGGCTTCGCCTGGCGGAGTTTGATGTTCTGGTGGGAATCAATCTGTTGAGAGAAGGACTGGACTTACCGGAAGTTTCTCTGGTTGCAGTACTTGATGCTGATAAAGAGGGCTTTCTCCGGTCCCGATCTTCATTATTACAGGTAGCAGGACGAGCGGCACGAAATGTTCATGGAAAAGTGATACTGTATGGAGATAAAATCACCGACTCAATGCAGCATTTGATTGATGAGACAAATCGGCGTATAAAAATTCAAAAAGAATACAATAAAGTCAATAATATTAAACCGCAGACTATCTATAAATCTGCAGAAGATATTCAGATATCAACAGCAGTTGCAGATGAGTCAAGAAACAAAGTTACTTCTGAAAAAATTGAAATTGATACCAATACTTTAGATGGCATGGAGACAAAAGCAACCATGGATGACTTGAAGAGGAAAATGTTAAAATGTGCAAAAGATTTACAATTTGAACAAGCTGCCATTTTAAGGGATAAAATCCGTCAGTTAGAAGAAGCATTGTAATTTTAGAATGAATAGGAAACAAGCATGAAAAAGAAGGTTCTCATTTTAGGATCTGGTGGCAGAGAACATGCGCTGGCTTGGTCTATGGTGCATGATAAGGCAGTAGAAAAGGTGTATTGTGCACCGGGGAATGGAGGCACGGAGAGTATTGCTGAAAACATAGTAGTCAATCTTGCCAATCATCAGGAAGTCATCCGCCTGGTTCAGGCAAAAAAAATTGATCTTACCATTGTTGGTCCTGAAAACCCTCTTGCCAACGGAATAGTGGATGCATTTAATAAAGAAAATCTAAGAATCTTTGGCCCTGACAGTTATTGTGCGCAGCTGGAAAGCAGCAAGCTTTTTGCAAGAGATATCATGGCAGAAAAACGCATAAAACAACCAGTTTATTATTCATGTAATACAATAAGTGACGTAGAATCACTTAAAGAAATACTTGAGCTTCCTTTAGTGATTAAAGCAGATGGATTGGCTGCAGGAAAAGGCGTATTGATCTGCCAGAAAGAAAAAGAATTTAAGGAAGCGCTAAAAGTGATTTTTGAAGAAAATGCTTTTGGTGATGCTTCCAGCAGACTCTCTCTGGAACGCTGCATTTTTGGTGAGGAGTTGTCTGTATTTGCTATTTGCGATGGATTTGACTATAAAATCATAGGGTCTGCACAAGATCATAAAAGAGCGTATGACGGCGACAAGGGACCAAATACAGGTGGCATGGGAGCTTATGCTCCAACTCCCCTCTCCACACCTGAATTAATGGATAGAGTAGGAAAGGAAATTATTGACCCTACTTTGGAAGCCATGGCAGAAAAGGGACATCCCTACCGGGGATTCCTTTATATAGGGTTGATGTTAGTGGAAGGAGAACCTCATGTCATAGAATTCAATGTGCGTATGGGTGATCCGGAGGCTCAGGTTATTCTGCCTCTTTTAAAATCAAGTTTATTTCAATTAATTTGGGATGCAACCGAAGGAAAACTGAAATCTGCCAAAGTGGAATTTAAGGATGAATCAGCGGTTACTATTGTCATTGCAGCGGAAGGGTACCCAATTAAATATAAGAAGGGCAGACGCATCCGCGGTCTGGATAAACTGGAAGGCAATATGGTGTTTCATGCAGGTACGAAGAGTAAGGATCATGACATTGTCACTTCCGGAGGCAGGGTGCTGAATGCTGTTGGATTTGGCAGTGATCTTCCTTCAGCAATTGAAAATGCATACCAAGTTGTAAAAAAAGTGAAATTCCGTGACCAGTATTACCGGAAAGATATTGGCAAACGGGGACTTCAATATTTAAAGACCAAAGGGAAGCGTTGATGGATATTGATAAGATCAGGCGATCGGCAGGAATAATAGGGGAATCTGATGAAGTACAGGAAATGCTGGCACTTATCGGTCAGGTTGCAAATACGGATATATCTGTATTAATCACAGGTGAATCAGGATCAGGTAAAGATCTGGTGGCTAAAGCCATTCATAAAAACAGCCGTCGGAAATTTGAAAATTTGGTGATAGTGAACTGTGCTGCAATTCCTGCAGGGATTATAGAATCAGAATTATTTGGCCATAAAAAGGGTTCCTTTACCGGTGCTACAGAATCCAGAACAGGATATTTTGAAGCAGCTCATAAAGGCTCCATCTTCTTAGATGAAATTGGTGAACTTCCTCTGGAAACTCAGGCAAAACTTCTTCGGGTTATTGAACAGGGTGAATTCATGAGGGTGGGTGATACCAAAATCCAAAAGACGGATGTTCGGGTCATCGCTGCCACAAACCGTGATCTGGCTGAAGAAGTAAAAAAATCAAACTTTCGGCAGGACCTTTATTTCAGATTGAAAACCATCAATATTGAAGTGGCTCCTCTTAGAGATCATATCAGTGATCTACATTTGTTTATAGAAAGATTTGGATTGGAATTCACCGCGAAGAATGATATCCCATTTAAGGGATTTTCTGCAGAGGCTCAGGCTGTGTTAAAACATTACGACTGGCCCGGCAATGTACGGGAGTTGAAAAATTTGGTAGAATCCATTTTGGTGATGAACAAGGGAGAGCGAATCACTGAAGACATGGTGAAAAAGCAATTAAAGCTGGATACTTATAATACCAATCCCAACCTCCCTGTTTTTGTAAATGATAATCCTGATAAGGTGGAGCGGGAACTTATTTTAAAACAACTGTTATTTCTCCGGCAGGATGTAAATGAAATCAAACAAATGATAACAGGGGGAAGAATGGGGACAGTAGAAGAAGTGCATCCGGCGAATCCTGCACTGTATCTTCCGCCTCCGGCCTCTGATCAAAATCAGGTTTCACCAGTAATGACTAATATTGAAGATGGAACGGCACATGCCATACAGGAAGATGCTATTGGTGAAACCACAATGGCAGAACTTGAACATGAAATGATTGAACGGGCATTGGAAAAATTCAGAGGTAACAGACGAAAAACTGCAAGGGCATTAGATATTTCGGAGCGTACCTTATACCGAAAAATCAATGACTATGGCATCCAGAAAAAATTTAAAGATTGAAAACTAAACTCCTTCTAATCCTTTCTTTATCCCTCAGTTTTCAGGGGTGTATGTTTTATTCTCTGAAGGGGTCACTTCCAGCGCATATAAACAGCATATCTCTGGCACCCGTTAATAATGAATCTGCTGAATTTGCAGCGGCGGAAGTGTTAAATGAAGAATTGAATGAATTAATGATTCATGAAAATGTGTTAGATATCGTCCTTCCTGAAGATGCTGACAGCAGGCTGGAAATCACGATTAATTCCGTCACAGATATCCCTTACACGGTGAATATATCCTCTGAGTTAGGGATGGAGGAAGTGGAAGAGTGGAAAATTACCATCAAGACTTCTGTAGTCTGGCATGATTTAAAGCGGGACGAAGTATTATTCCAGCGAAAAATGCAAAGTTGGGGTGCCTATACCCCCGGCGTGGATATCAGTACAGATGGATTGGATAATGACGGAGATAATTTAATTGACGGTGAGGACAGTGACGAAATTGGCTCTCCCCGTGAAGGTGCGTTGAATATTTCGGTGCGGAGACTCACAGAAGATATAGTGAATGAAATCACCAATACTTGGTAAATAAAGGAAGAAATGGAAACTGCCAGAATTAACCGAATTGCAGAATTTGAAGGAAAAATTGTTCAACTAAACGGCTGGGTGTATAATTCCCGTAGAAGCGGAAAAATTGGATTCCTCATGTTCAGAGACGGCTTTGGAATCATCCAGTGCATTGTTGCAAAAAATGACGTAGGAGAAGAA
>JASLLI010000011.1 GCA_030747125.1 Fidelibacterota bacterium
AGTCAGCTGCACATTCATAAAGAGGAGTGGAAACCTCTAATATGAGATTAGCAATTTGTACTAAATCTAAGATGTTGATGGTGCCATCTCCGGTAACATCCCCAAGGTCAGATCCACAGCCTGTATCTTCAGATGGGGTAAAGTAACCTGTTCTTTGAGGATTACCACGGTACATAGACCAGTAATTAAAATTGTCACCCTCTGTTTTAGCATCAATAACAAATAAGTTTGAGCCTGAACCGGTGACAATTTCAAGATCACCGTCCTCATCTAAATCTGTAGTCATAGGTGAACCTGAAAAAGGAAAGTCATTTACAATGGGGTAGTAATTATTAAATATCTGTCCTGACAGGGTTAATGCCACTATATCTCCCATATCAGTAGAGGCAATCACTTCAGGCTCTCCATCATTATCAAGATCAGAGAAAACAACAGAGCCACCTATGGTTCCGTTTACTTCTAAGGGCCAGCCGGAAAGGGAATTGCCATCAGAGTCCACAGCATAGATATGGTCATCATTAGAACCAAAGAAGATATACGTTTCGCCTTCATACTCTAAAAAGGAGGGTGAGCTTAAAACTTTATCACCGGTTTGTACACTGAATCTGAGACTGCCATCGCTGTTAATGGCATAGAAACTATCATCATTAGATCCGGTGAAGATTACTTTCTCTCCATCAATATCATGTACAGAGGGAGCAGCTTGTATCTTATCTCCTGTAGTGAAAGGGAATCCATCAGCAGTGGTTCCATCATCATAGATAAGGTGGAGATTGTCATCATCAGTGCCCACGATGATATCATCTTTACCATTACCATTAAAATCTGCAAGGGCAAGTCCTGCTTTTACTTTTTCTCCTAAAGTTAAGGGGAATCCATCTACATCCGTTCCGTCTGCATTTACGGCAAATATCTGATTAGAGCTGGCAGGAGAGGAGTATCCGCCAATGATAACTTCAAGGTCAGCATCATCATCTACATTTCCAATTGCCGGGGTTCCCATGAGGTACTTATTGGCATTATAGTCAGTTTTTAATCCGTCTTTATCGAAGATGTAGAGATGTTTGGATTTACTGGTAATAACAAAGTCCATCTTACCGTCATTATCCATATCAGCTGCTGCGGCTGATCCCCAGATTTGGTTACCGGTATCAAAAGGGAAAGTATCATCGTCTACTTCGCTGCCATCTGCATTATACACATGGACAAAGCCATTATTGTCGCCAAAGATGATTTCTTTCTCACCGTCATCATCCAGATCAATGACAAGAGGGCTGGCTTTAATTTCGTTTGTGGATACGGGGAATCCAGACTGGTTAAAGGAAATTTCTAATTCAAACTCTCTCAGTTGATCATAAGTATAGCCATTACTATTGGCTGTAATAGTTAATTGAAGAGTAATAATACCTAAGGGAATATCATCAGAAATTGCTATGGTATATACATCATTTTCTTCTAATGCAGAATCTCCGGCATTAATACTTCCATAGTTTACAGTGCCGTCAATAATACTCACATCAGCAGTTGAAGAAGTTAAGGTTCCCATTACATTTTGTGCATTTACCCATCCTTCAACATTATGCAGGGGTAACAATAGATTTGTGGTTTCACCGGGATTTGCATTACCGTCAAAATCACCTGCTGAGTCCTCTACTAATACACCTTCAATTAATATATTTGGTGAGAAACTTAGACCAATAGCCTTGTGTGCATCAACCATTCCTGTTCCGAGACAATAGCCACCTGTACTGTTACCATTGCAGTCTATATATTGGGGATTGATGTCATAAATGAATGGATCAGCAGATGACGAAACCATATCTCTGACCTGTTGGTTTGACCAGTCAGAATGCCAAGCCCATACAAGTCCGTGGGCGCTGGCAGCATTAGGGCTTGCCATAGAAGAACCATTCCAGGATTCATATCCTGTTCCAATGATTGCAGAATAAACATTTTCACCGGGTGCAGCTAAATCCACAGATGTATGATATGTTGCCCAATTTCCCCAGGTCCCATTACAATTTATGGCACAGACTGAAATAGAATTTTGGTAACTGGAAGGATAATGAGCTCCGTATTGTTCTTCTCCGGTTGCCTCATTACCATTTCCGGCGGCAGACAGAATGATTGCACCATAAGTGTCATAGGCAGTATTAATGGTTGCATTTTCTGAGTTATTAAAACCACCGCCACCCCAGCTATTGTTTATTATGGTTTTTGCTCCGGAATAATAGCCTGCCTTTGCTGCATAGAGAATGCCTGCATATCCATCTGAGATACCAGGCTCTTCTGTAGCAGGTCCATCCTTTGAGCATTTTACACTCATAATTTTGCCGTTGAACATTGTAGATGCCATTCCTACTCCATTATCAGTAGTAGCAGCAAGGATTCCGGCAACATGGGTCCCATGTGCCCAGGTTCCATTATTCGCGATACCTGTTTTGGGAAATGGATCCGGGTCGTCTGTGCCCCAGGTACCGGCAGGGTCCCATCCAATAAGATCATCCGTGTATCCATTTCCGTCAGCGTCACTGCCATCTAAAAAGGGAGAACCTGATGATAAGGCATCACGAAAGTTTGTCACTCCGTCTTCGTTCAAATCGCTTTGGGTTGCCATGAATGCATTGATCTCTGAGGAAGCAATATACCCATCATCATTTGTATCCACACCAATTTCATAAATAAGAGCAGGTATTTCACCCTGATTCACCCACAGGCTGTTTACAAGGTCCGGGTGGGTATAATCAACACCGGTATCCACAGAGGCTAATATGATATCCGTATCCCCTGGCATATCTTCAGGAATATTCCAATAATCCCATGCTTGATCTGCTTTTACAGCTTCAATGCTGCATTGGTTGTCAAGGTTTGGATCATTTGGTGTATAAAGAGGTTTCCTAATGTATTCCGGTTCGGCATATAATGATTCATTAATGGAGTCAAATGCATGTATTGCCTGATCTCTGGATATGGCACGATTTTCGTTCAGGTGTACACGGTAAATTCTGTTCAAAAAAATATTTCCATCCCTGTCCATCTCAGTTGCAGCAGGAATCCATTTCTCAATTTGAGATACAGAATTATTCTTTATGAGTGAATTTAGGGATTCAATCTGTACCTGAGGAACTCCATTTCGCATAGAAATTTCTAAGGGTTGAGTTTCGGGCTTCAGACAAAATAAAAAAGTATTTTCAGTTTTTTCCGCAGAAGCTGAAAATAGAAATTGTGTTCCTATTAATAAAATTACCAGTTTTTTAATCATTTTAAATTTTTCTCCAAATATCGAGATCAATAAATATTACTAAGTTTAGGAACTAATTTACGGCGACTGAAATAATTGATTTTGTGATGTATATAAAAAAGGCAGAGAATTCACTCTGCCTTTTTCACATATTAAATAGTCTGCGATTATTTCAGCAGAACTAATTTCTGAGTCTGAACCACATCGCCGGCAATCATTTTAGCGAAGTACATTCCGCTGGCTTGTTCCGCTGCGTTCCAGGTAACACTATGGTAACCTGCAGTTTGATGCTGATTAACTAATTCTTCAACTAATCTACCTGTAGCATCATAGACCATGATTTCAACATGACCTTCAGTAGCTACGCCATAATTCAGGGTAGAACTTGGGTTGAAAGGATTAGGATAAGCATCTGTCAATTCAGTTTTTACAGGCAGAAGGCTGTTTGAGAAATTGATATCATAAGTTTGGGCTTCAACTTCTACAGAGCTACCTTTGCTGTCCGCTAAAATAATGTCTTTGAATTCGATAGTGCTTGATCCTTCAAATCCTTCTGAATTGATAAATTCAAAAGAAAGATTTTCCGGAAGAGCATGACCCTGCATACTAAATACAAGACCACGAACAACGCCTTCTGATAATTCATTATATTTAACTTCAAAACCAGAAACTGATTCAGGTTTAATAGATTTAATTTCAGATGGGTTGTAGCTGATATCGAATTGTAATCCGTGAATAGCTTTGTCTGAGTCAATCACTAAGTCAGCAACTGAACCAGCGGACTCAGCGCGTGCTACTACAGATTCCTTAAAGTTGACTTTCGCTTTAGCAGCAACTGTTTCTTTTCCTCCGAATAAAACAGCGCCGGAAAGTACGAGTATTGATAATAATTGTATCTTCTTCATTATGTGCGTTTCCTTTTTGTTCAAGTTTACTGTTTATTAATTTTCAGTTTTGTGATGAGGATCAATATTTCCGCAAGCACTGATCCTAATCTAATCTTGTCGTTGAAAACTTATCGGTTGTCCTCAATAATTGACAAAATTATTCTTGTAACAGCATGTATCAGTAACTATTACATCCCGTGGAATGATCTGTATAGGCTGGTACAAAAACTTTCCCTTTAATATTGTTACTGACGCCCTGTTTATCAGTAGCTTCTCCGGAGTCCGGAGCATTGCAGCAGGTAGTATCTGATTTTTTTGACCAGAATTTCCACCAGGGGGATTTACCGGTTTTATTACAACAACTTTTTGAAGTTGAACAGGGTTTAGAAGTAACTTGGTCCGAAGAGGATGCCTCTTCAGTATTTATGGCAGTTTCTGTATTTGCTTGTGCATTCTTACAGGTAATCCCGGATTTCGCTTTATTTTTACAACAGGGTTTAGTCTGAGTGTAAACTACAGAAATGCTAAGTAAAAGTATTGATAATAATATTAATTTTTTCAAAATTCCTCCGTTTTCAGGTCAAATTAGTTGAAATAAGTTACACTGTATTTCTCAACAAATAACAGGAAAATTTGTTCCCGTTAAAATTGAATACCAATTCCATTATGTACTTCCATATAGGTGTTTCCATCAGGGTTTATATCACTTTTATCATATCTCAGATGTATTCCCATGAAATAAGACACTCCGGAAGCAAGGTAACATTCCAATTCACCATCCCATAATATCCTGAAATGATCTATTGACTTCAGTTTGAATTGATAATAAAATGTATTGTTAAAAGATATGGACCGGTTAACCTCCGTTGAATGGGTTAGGTAATTGGTGGATTTTAAAAAACTGTTATCCCGGGACAGAAAAGAATACCTTTCCATTTCCTGCATCAAGCCGTTACCAAGGTAGAAATTCTTTATTGGCTGCCAGCGTAAACCACATCCGATTAATTCTCGATTTTGCAAGTCTAAATAATGATTGTATTCTTTTTGTAGGTACAGTTCCCCGAACACCGATTCCTTTACCGGTTGTGTAATTCTAAAATGAGTGAACCCTCTGTTGCTGAAATCTTCTTCTGACTTTTCAAAGGATCTGTCAAAAGTTCCTGTGAGGAAACTATGAAATCCTGTTTCTCTTCGGTAGTCAAACCGAAAAGTTCCATTTAGAAAAAATATTTCAGAATTTCCTGAAATATAATCAAAATCAAATTGAATGAAGGAAGTTATACCTGTGCTCTCCGGCTCTCCCCGCATGGATTCAGTATTGACCTGCGCAAAGGAAAGGGTTATTACAATTGGAATAGAATAAAAATAGAATAGTTTCATAATCCCTTATATTACAAAAGTTTTCCTTTTTGGGGTGTATGTATTTTTCAATTTGGAAACAATGTAGGACATTTTAATTCTTTTAAATTTTATAGATAAACTGTAACTTCCAAGTATGTGGAGGACGGAAAAATGCATCACACTTACCCTTTTTACAATTGCATTGCTCTTGGGTCAAGCTGCAGAACCACCTGAAGTGACCATGAAGGAATTTCAGCCTGCCGGACGAATTGAAGCATTGGTAGAAGATATTTCTGAAAATGAAAAATTAGTGTTGGTTCAATTAGATTTAAAAAATGATTCCCTCTTCCAATTAGCTTCAACTGCAGTTCCCTCTATGGAGTTATACTCAGGTCCAGCCTCGTACCACCGCATCATGTCCCCATTGCATTTGACCCTTTTACAAAATGTTATTACCACTGAATTTATCAAAATATTAAATGCAGATTATCATTTACCCACAGCCTCCCGGGAAGTATGGGTAGATTTTAAACAAGGCAGTGAAACCATGGGAACATGGTCTGATGATGATGCTATCGAATATACCTGTGCCTGTCTTAGCGGTGCAAGTGATTGCGTTAAATTAGGGTGGGATGACAGTTGGTGGAATCCTTTGGATTACTGGGGGGAAGCATGGTATGGTTACTCGCCCCCTTTCCATCAATCAGTTGAGGAGGTGAGGATTACAGTGCGTGGTGGTCAATGTGACGATCTTCCTCTTTGGTCTGAAACCTATATGGGAATGATGGACTCCAACGGAAATTGGTC
This sequence comes from Fidelibacterota bacterium, assembly GCA_030747125.1. Lineage (GTDB taxonomy): Bacteria > Fidelibacterota > Marinisomatia > SCGC-AAA003-L08 > D37C17 > D37C17. Next base: position 6,277 of record JASLLI010000011.1, read on the forward strand.
TCATGATTATGAACTCAGCATTAATTATACAGACAATGAGTATATTGTGAATCAAACCTGGAGTAACGACATGCTCATCCCCAGAATTGGTTCTGAAGATAATTACTGTATAGACCATATCAGATTACAGTTTTTTTACAGCTGTGAAGAACCTGAAAACCCTACGAACTTGCTTGCCTCTGATGAAGAAAATTGCTACACGGTTAACCTTAACTGGAGTTTATCCTCAAATTCAGATGTGACAGAACAGATATTGTACAGGGATGACATTGTTATAGCCCAGCTTAGTCCAGGTGATAATTCCTATGAAGACTGGGGTGCTCAGTCGGGTATGGAGCATATTTACTGTATTGAAGCCGTCAATGAGTGTGGAACTTCCCAAATGACTTGCAATCCCGGCTCTGTTAAATCAGCTCCCGAAAGTCCGGTTAATGTAACTGCTTCAGATGGAGAATTTTATGACGGTGTCGTTATATCCTGGTCATCTACTCCTTCAGCAGAGGAATTTAAAATTTACAGGGATGATGTCTGGATGGGATTAGTTTCTTCAGATTTCACACAATACACAGATGTTATTGCTGAATCAGAGGTGGTTTATGACTATTGTGTGGAATCCGTAAATACCTGTGGTTCCTCTGATTGGAAATGCGATTCCGGGTTTTCATCCCTGCCTCCAGGGGATGTAAACGCTGATGGAATGGTGGATGTATTAGATTTAGTTGTGGTTGTAAATATTATCATTCAAACCCACATCCCTACCGATGATGAATTTAATGCAGCAGATTTGAATGGAGACGGTATGGTTGATGTATTAGATATTGTACAGCTTGTGAACCAGATATTAGAAAATTAACCTTCAGCTAATGGTATAAATAGCTAATAATTCCTCTTCTTTTAAATGTAATAAAGCAGCAAAATATGAAATAGCTGCTTTTTTTGTATCTGCAAAAACAATGTTTTTTACTTCATTGCAGTTTTTTAATCCTAATTTATAAAACACATTATCCTCCATATTAATTACAAAATATACGCCAAATGAAAATCTTGTTTTGTAAATTGAATCACATGAAATTTGGAGTAATATGAGTTTGTATAGGATTTTATTAAAATGTAGAAAGTATGTCTTTTAATTCTTTTCGCTTTATATCCGGTACTTTTGCATTTTTCGCAGGATACCCCACAACCAGAAGAAGAAAGGGGCGTTCATTATTTGGGCGGTCAAGTATGTCATTCAAAAACCCCATTGGACTGGGGGTGTGGGTAAGTGATGCTAATCCCACATTATGAATTGCTGTAATAAGCATCCCCGTTGCTATCCCCACCGACTCTAATCCATAGTAGTGTTTTACTTTTTTCCCACTTTCCAATGTGCCAAAGCGCTGCATGAATATAGCGATGAGACAGGGAGCTTTTTCCAGATAGGGCTTGTGGTCATCCGTTCCTAAAGGTGATAAGGCTTCCAGCCACTCCTTAGGAGCTCTGTTTTCGTAAAACTCTTTTTCCTCTTTTTCAGCTGCAATGCGAATTTTCCGTTTTATTTTGGGGTCGGAAACCACCACAAAGTGCCAAGGCTGCATATTGGCACCACTGGGAGCTGTGCCAGCTGTTTTAATGCAGGTTTCAATAACCTTATCGGGGATTGGTTTTTCTGAAAAATCCCGTATGGTACGGCGTGCGTTTAACATCATATAGAAATGCACTGATTCCTTAACCATTTCATCAGCCGTTAATTTTTTATACTTGGGTGAGGGAATTTCTGAGATTTGCATCTTGATTAGATTTCTCCATCGGAATAATTTAGCGATTCACCGGAATTTGATATATGCCTCAACTCCAGATTTTGATAATTTCCAATGGTAGAGATTATTTTCATTGGTTCATTTAGTTATTTTATTAATAGGTCATCGATTAGTTGAACAAAACAATAGTATATGTAGTAAGAGCCTTATTTACAGTAATATAATTTATAAATAAGTTATTATTACATAGGTTTTTCATCAGTTATTGAGTTAATTTTTTTCTCAACTTTATCTAGTTTTCCGATAACACCACTCATAATCATAATACCACCTAACCAAAGAAATCCATGATACAAACTACCAATAAATCCTTCTCCCCAAATTTCTTCCCAATACATGTCAATAATTTCTGTTAGAGTTAAAAGAAATATTAATACACCAATACCTATCATAATTGTATGAATGTGTTTTTTCATGTTTTATCCTTTCATTAATAAGTCTTCGACAATTTGCAAATACACTGAACTTCCCACCAGCAGCGCTCGTTCATCAATATCAAAATGGGAGCAGTGGTGTGGTACCGAAAGGGGTTCTCTGTTCATAGGGGAAGACCCTACCAGAAAAAAACAACCGGGGACTTCCTGCAGCATATAACTGAAATCCTCACCACCCATTGATAGATAAGGGTAACCTGCACCCTCACCCACGATTTTTTGGGCAGCATTGAGCAGTGTGTCTGCAGCATCAGGATCATTAATAGTTGGTGGATATCCGTCTTCATAGTCAAAATCAATTTTGCAGCTAAAGATCTGCTCAGTACCTTTTATAACTTCAGCCATTCGTGTTTTGATGAGTTGGCGATTTTCTTCGGTGTAGGCTCGGGCAGTTCCCTTCATATTCACAGTATCAGCAATGATATTAAAATTGTAACCGCCGTTAATCTGCCCTATGGTCACTACTGTTGATTCAATAGGATTAGTATTACGGCTCACAATGGTTTGCAGGGTCTGCACCAAATGAGAGGAAATGACTACCGCATCTTTGGTGCCTTGAGGAGTAGCCCCATGTCCTCCCTTACCATGGATGGTAATTTCAAACAAATCAGCTGCTGCCATAATGGGGCCTGGTTTTACACCTAGTGTACCAAATTCCTGATAGTTCCAAAGGTGGATGCCGTAGACTTCGTCCACCCCCTCCAATGCGCCGTCCTTAATCATGTAACGTGCACCACCCTGGCCTTCTTCTGCAGGTTGGAATAGGAACTTTACTGTACCATTTAACTTTTCCCGATTCTTAGAAAGTATTTCGGCTGCGCCTAATAACATAGCAGTATGTCCGTCATGACCACAGGCATGCATGACACCATCATTTTTTGATTTGTAAGGTACATCGCTGGTTTCTTGCATTGGGAGGGCATCCATGTCTGCCCGCAGAGCTATAGTTTTACCTGTGTTCTTTCCTTTGAGAATTCCCACCACACCGGTCTTGCCTACACCGGTTTGGACATCAATACCCAAAGATTCTAAATGGTCTGCTACCAGTTTGGCGGTGCGGTGTTCTTCAAAGGCAAGTTCTGGATGTTGGTGGATATCCCTCCGGGTGGAAATAATCGTATTTTCTATATCCTGAATTTCAGGACGAATGTTTACAGCCATTATGCAATCTTTCAATTATTTAGTGGAATTTATCACTATTAATGTAAAAGAAAATTAATCAGGGATAAAACCAAAAAAGACCTAATCCGACAATCGTTCCAGATTGTAACCTTTGAAGAATTGGAATGGAATTGAGGTTACCCGGAAACGAGAAACCTAAAAAGGGGATATACAATTATCAGATATGTAGTATTCCCCAATAATGGAAAACGGAACCGATGAGGACAAATCCGTGCCAGATAGCGTGTTGAAAGGGCAGGGAGCGCCAGGAATAGAATATTACTCCAAAAGTATAACTCATACCCCCCATGATTATCCAGATGAAAGATTCCATGGATATGGCTTCAAAAAGAGGTTTTGCAGCAAGGATTGCCATCCATCCCATTATCAAATAAAACCACAGCGTGAGTCGTTCATAGCGGTGAATATAGAAAATTTTCATATAGACTCCAAAAATTGCCATTAACCAGATGATGGGAAGTAGCCATATCACCCAGGTATCTCTTAGAGAAATGAGAATAACAGGTGTATATGTGCCTGCGATAAGGAGGTAAATTGCCGAATGGTCTAAACGCCTGAAAATTGCTTTCAACCGCGAATGGGTTAAACTATGGTAAATGGTTGAGGTAAGATATAAAACCGTAAGACTGGTACCATATACTAAAAAGGCAGCTGTTTTCCAGGGATTACCTTCAGCATTTGCAAATACCATGAGAACAATAAAGCCGGCAACGCTGAGTCCCAACCCGAATCCGTGGGTAGCAGAATTGGCAATTTCTTCAATTAAAGATTGATTATATCTGTTCTTTTTCATATTCATTCTACCCAAATATACTAAACTTTCAGGAAGGAATTATTGTCGTAGATCAAACTAATATGTTGGTAATTTTTACCGCTTTCCAGACCATTAAATTTAGAGGAGATGAAATGAAAATACAGTGGGAATCTATACAAGAATTCACAGATTTGAAATATGAAAGAGGCAGGGAAGATGCCACCGGAATTGCCAAAATTACCATTAACCGCCCCAAGGTGAGAAATGCCTTTCGCCCCCAGACTGTTTTTGAACTAAAGGAAGCCTTTAAACTCGCACGGGAGGATCAACAAGTTGGCACAATTATTTTAACAGGAGAGGGTGAACATGCCTTTTGTTCTGGTGGTGACCAAAAGATTCGCGGAGATGCTGGCTATGTAGGTGAGGATGGTGTACCCAGGCTCAATATTTTAGATGTGCAGAAACAAATTCGTTATATGCCAAAACCCGTAGTGGCTATGGTAGCTGGCTACGCCGTTGGCGGTGGACACGTACTGCACATGCTCTGTGATTTGACCATTGCTGCAGAAAATGCTCAGTTTGGTCAAACTGGTCCTAAAGTGGGATCATTTGATGGGGGCTGGGGGGCATCCTACATGGCACGCATTATTGGCCAAAAACGGGCAAGAGAAGTTTGGTTTCTCTGTAGAATGTATGATGCTGAAACTGCCCTAAATTGGGGCTTGGTCAATGCGGTAGTCCCTTATGAAAAACTGGAAGAGGAAACGGTACAATGGTGCCGGGAGATGCTGGAGAAATCCCCCATCGCCCTGCGAATGCTGAAGGGCGCCCTTAATGCAGACTGCGATGGCCAGGCAGGACTGCAGCAATTAGCAGGGGATGCTACCATGCTCTTTTATATGACGGAAGAAGCCCAGGAAGGGCGGGATGCCTTTAAAGAAAAACGGAAACCGGAATTCAACAAATTTCCCCGATTGCCTTAATTAACCACAAATTTATTCTAATTGACTTGAAAGGAATAAAAATACAACCACGAATTAACACGGATTAACTCGAAAGTAAAAAAGAAAAATATATATATGTCCATTTTGTATAAAGAATTGTCCTATAAAATTATTGGAATTGCAATGGAAGTCCATAGGGAATTAGGTCCCGGATTTTTAGAAAAGGTCTACGAAAATGCAATGATGATGCTAATTAAAGAAAAGGGGATTGAAGCCAAACAGCAATATCCAATCCCTGTTCAATTTAGAGGTGAAAATATTGGTGAATATTTTGCTGATATTTTTGTTGAGAATAAAATTATTTTAGAGTTAAAAACAGTAGAAAAAATACCGGATATTTTCAGGGCAAAAGCCATCCATTATCTTAAAGCTACCGAAACTAAATTAGCAATTATCATTAATTTTAAATCAGATTCACTGCAATATGAACGAATCGTATTGTAAAACTATTTGTGATAATTCGTGTTCATTCGTGGTTAAATAATGACTGTGGTTAATTTATGAATAAGTGGATTTTAGCTTCTCGTCCTAAAACTTTACCCGCTGCTGTTTCCCCTGTTATACTTGGAACAGCCATGGCTTACCATGATGGCAGTTTTCATCCCTTCATTTTTTTTATGATTTTACTGGCAGCAGTCCTTATTCAAACCGGTGCTAATTTTGCCAATGATGTCTATGATTTTGAAAAAGGGACAGACAGAGAGGATCGTTTAGGTCCCGCCAGAGCTTTACAATCGGGACTCATATCCCCTCAACTCATGAAATCTGCCATGTGGAAAGTGTTTGCACTTGCAATGTTGATTGGATTTTACCTGGCATATATTGGCGGCTGGCCCATAGTGATTATTGGATTGGCTTCCATCGCAGCAGGAATTGCCTATACAGGAGGTCCCTGGCCCCTTGGGTATCACGGATTAGGAGACCTCTTTGTCTTTCTATTCTTCGGGATAATAGCCGTACCGGGAACTTATTATTTATATACTGAAACCGTGACTCCAATTGCATTTTGGGCAGGGAGCACCATGGGACTTCTTTCTACTGCAATTTTAGTGGTGAACAATTTGAGGGATAGGGGTACAGATGTAAAATCCGGTAAGAATACCTTAGCCGTCCGCTTTGGATATTCGTTTTCAATGATGGAATATGCCGCTTGCGTAATTCTCCCATTCACCTTTCCATTATGTTTATGGTATTTCTGGGATGTTGGTATGGCTGTACTCCCAACCCTGTTCACCCTGCCGGTAGCCGTACACCTTCTGGTACAGCTCAGATCAAAAACAGGCAGGGAGTTAAACCAGGTATTAGCCGGGACTGCACGATTCATGTTTGTGTTCACGCTTCTCTTAAGCGGAGGGCTCATATTGTGAAAATTGAAGATTTTACAGTACAACAATTTTCCATTCCATTCGTAAAACCATTCATTACTTCAGCAGGTACTTTGACTCATCGTGAAGGATATTGGATCACCCTTTCAGATGGTAGTGTAAGAGGAATTGGTGAAGCTGCACCTCTGCCTGGTTTCAGCAAGGAAACACTGCAGGAAGTCCGGTATGCTCTGGAAGGATTTCATCAGGCAGCAGAGGGAGAATATTATGATAGGGATGAACTCCTTTCCCTTATTCAGGTACATACTGAAGAAATTCCTTCTGCCCGGTTTGCTTTAGAGACGGCAGTATTTGATATTCTTGCTCAACAGAAGAATATACCTCTTGCGAAGGTGATAAATCCAAAAGCCACCGCAGAAGTGGCAGTGAATGGCATTGCCGGCATCCATTTCCCCGGTGATGGGTTTTCAGTGATGAAGGTTAAAACGGGATTTCGCAATCTCTTTGATGAAATGGAAAATATGGAATACCTCACCCAATCCTATGGGGCAGATGTACAATTCAGGTTGGATTGCAACGGAGCTTTTGATTTGCCCCGTGCTATCCGTTTTTGTAAGGAAATGGAAAGGTTTAACATAGATTATGTTGAGCAGCCTCTCCCTGCGGATGCATTGGAAGATTTGGCTGAACTGCGTTTCCATACAAAAATCCCCATAGCTGTGGATGAATCCCTCACAGATTATAGCTCTGCTGAAATGATTCTGGAATCACAGGCTGCTGAGGTTTTTATTATTAAACCCATGGTCTCCGGTGGATTTATAGAATGTGAAAACATTATCAAATTGATACAATCTGAAAATATAAGAACCGTAATAACTTCCTCCTTTGAAACCCAGGTTGGCAGAACATCCTGTCTGCACCTGACAGCAGCCAACCATATTACAGAAGCCTGCGGATTGGCAACAGGTGAATTATTGAACGAACCGGATTCCATTCAAATTAAATTGGGTCAAATAGAAATACCCCAATTACCGGGATTGGGTGTATCTATTAATGAAGAACTTGAATTATAGCAATGAGCTGGCTTCAAACCCAAGTTAGAAAAAATCCTCATAAACTATTCATTCAGGAAGGAAAAAAGCAGTACTCTGTTGCTGAGGTTATTGGAATGGTCGCAGTTTATTCCCGGGCACTGCTGAAAAAAGGAGTAAACCCTAAAGACAGAATAATCATATTGCTACCTGGCGGTATTGATATGGTGGAACTCATTTTAGCTTGTTTTGAAATAGGCGTAGTGGCAGTACCCATATCGTCTAATTTAACAAGGACAGAAGGGGACGCAGTCATTGAGAAAACTCAACCTCAACTCATCATCACGAACCGGCAACAGAAGCAGATACATTCTCCTTTCTCCCATTTCCCTGTTCCTGTTGTTTCCATAGAAGAACTCCCCTCTATCGCTCAAGGGTGTGTTGAAATAAAAACCCCCTATACCATGGAATTAAATGATGTCGCCGCTATTATCCTCACTTCCGGAACAACGGGAACACCCAAAGCAGTGCAGCTTACTTACGGCAATTTTGAAGCCAGTTGTAATAACTGGAATGAATTTCTTCAATTTCAGCCTGAAGATCAATTCCTTTGCTGCCTGCCTCTCCATCATATCGGGGGACTGGCGGTTATGTTAAGGGCTCTTTTGTTTAACTTCTCAGTAAACCTGGTATCTGCCTTTGAAGAAAAATTGGTCTTAGATACTATTGTCAAATTTCCGGTTTCAATTATCTCACTCGTTCCTACTATGTTGAAGCGCATTTTAGATTTAGATGGAGGACTTGACGCATTAAAAAAATTGCGCTGGATCTTATTAGGGGGAGGCCCTTCCCCTGAATACCTGTTAGATATCTGCATAAAGGAAAAGCTGAACATTGTGAAAGTCTATGGCATGACTGAGACCTGCTCCGGTACGGTTGGACTCAATTTATTAGATGAACCTCATAATAAATTCTATGCCGGGCGTCCCTTTACCGGTGCAAAGGTGTGGACAGAAAATGAAGAGCTGCATATTTCAGGACCTATGGTTATGAGGGGCTATGCCGGAGAGGAGAATGCCAATGGTATACACAATTCCCATGATTTGGGGCGGGTGAATGAAGATGGTTTAGTCTTTTTGGATATCCGCCGTAAAGATCTTATTGTTACCGGGGGAGAAAATGTAAATCCCATTGAAGTGGAAGAAGCTCTCATGAGCCTTGATGGTATCACTGATGCTGCAGTAGTGGGAATTGACGATGAGGAGTGGGGGCAGAAAGTTATTGCGTATATTGTTATGAATTATGAATTACGAATTACGAATGATGAATTAAAAAGGAAACTATTAATAAGTCTTTCACCGTATAAACTTCCCAAGGAGTTCGTATCTGTACCATCCATCCCACGAAATGAGTTGGGGAAGATAGAGTATGGGGAATTGAGTACAATGGTTTAGCTATTATCTTTTTGCCATTTGGCTTTTTGTACATCGTTGATATCCTTTAATTATAGCTGTAAGATTCAAATCCGCCTACTCTGATCACCAAAACCATAGGTCATGGTTACCCATTAGCTAAAAATTGTAAACTTTTCTCCTGTATTCCATTTTCCTCCCTCCTACTTTTCTGTTTCCTGTTTCCTTTCAAGGATTGTAACAACTTGTTTCACAGTTAAAATTGTGACATTTTCCGAAGGGAAGTAACTTTAGTGGATGTTGAGTAGACTATTACTAAAACTCAGAGCATTGCTCTTATTCAGCCTTCTTTTAGGAGTTTTCCTTTTAGGTGTGGAAGTGTATTTTGTGGTTACAAATTCAAATAGACCCGACTTCTTTCCCGAAGGTGAACCCCAGGAAATGACCAGTGGTCTTTTCAGTGCCTATGTGCATGAAGAAAATCCCGATCACATTAAAATGAAAGCCAAGGGGTCTGTCCTGTGCGACTTTGATTTAGATGGTGATTTGGATTTATATTTTGGCTATGAGAATTCCTATTATTTTGAAAATGAGGGAGATGTCTTTAAAGACAAAACCGAATCCTATGACATTGAAGATTCCGGCTGCAGAGGTGTCATTGCCGGAGATGTGGACAACAACGGTTACCCCGATATAATTAAATGGAGGTTCTTGTCTGAAGTTACTCCTGAAAATGATTGTGGACAAATTGAATCGGAAGAAGAATGTGATGCGGAACCTGACTGCAACTGGGGATTCAATCATTGTAATTATGATGGGGATATGGTTCCCACTCCCCATGTGATTATTATGAATGAGGGAAATAATTTTTATGAAGACGGGGAGTTTCTGCCCCCGATAGAACTACCCTTTTTGCATAGCTTAGGGCTCATTGATGCAGACCTTGACGGTGATCTTGACCTTTTAGCCATTCAGGAAGAAAACGATGACCAATTTATGCTCTATTTGAATGACGGATTAAACAGTGAAGGCTTCCCCCAATTTGAATTAGCATATACTTTTTACCGGGATTACGGAGCATATTCCGCCAGTCGAATTCTTGCCATAGCTGACTATGATGGTGACGGAGATCAGGATGTATATGTGGGGCGTAAGTATGGTATAAACTGGCTCTTTGAAAACCAAACCCTGACTGGCCCTCCCGGAGATGTGAGTTTTAATTCCGATCCTCAACCATTCTTTGTTGAGCGGGCCTATGAACTGGGTGTGGATGACCCTGAAGTTGACCCCATTGGCAGTATGGGCTATGGTGCGGCATGGGGTGATTATGACAACGATCAGGACTTTGATTTATATGTGGCAAACTGGGGAGTGAACCGCCTTTACGATAATGACGACAACCAATTCACCAATGTTGCCAATGCACAAATGATTGAGTCTGACACCCTCAGTAACGGTATCAGTTGGGGCGACTATAACAATGATGGACTTATGGATATATGGACATCCAATATACGCAATCCTGATGATGTATTCATTAATCTTGGGGATACAGAATGGGATACATCTTCCAACCCGCAGTTTCTTTCTGCTACGCAGGATGTAGTCTCAGGGGATGTGAATGGTGATGGATATTTAGATGTTTTTGCTGCAGGGCTAAAGATGGTGAATGGTCCGGCGGGAGCTAAATTTACCAGCCTTCTTTATAAAAATGTTTCTGTTGACTCCAGCGCTTTGAATAATAATTGGTTGAAACTTCGTCTCGAAGGAAGCAAATCTACCATTACCAATGGCGGATGGTCAACCCAGTCAAATAAATCAGCAATTGGAGCCAGAGTGGTTCTGCATTTGCCCGATCAGGATATCATGCGTGAAGTTATTGCCGGAAAAGGGCATGGAAATATGGAACCACTCCTTTTGCATTTCGGAATGAATACCCATCTTTCTGCGCAGGGAATGACAATCTATTGGCCCAGTAGAAATCCACAGACCAATCAGCGGAAAGTCACTTATGTTGATGGTCCTATTGATGCCAATCTTTCCTACACCTTTGTTGAAGATATAGGATTTGTAGGAATGAAGGGGGATGCTAATGAAGATGATGTAGTGAATGTACAGGATGTGGTGATTACCGTCAATCTTCTTTTATCCGACGATACCCCGGAACCTGAAATTTTCTGGGCAGTGGATATGAATTACGACAATATCATTAATGTATTGGATGTGGTTCGAATCCTAAATATTATTCTCCAATAATAAATTTTTCTTCGCATGAGACTTGGTTTCTTACACCCTCAAGTGCGATGCTTGTAACCAATAGCTAAGGTCAAACGGTAAATTTCCTTTAATCTCCGTGTCTCTCTACTTCCGTAGTTAGTAAATTTTCAGCATTATCATGATTCAAAAGCTTCGTATTGCCTCTTTGGTGGGTATTCACCTTCTTATCCTTGCACATATTTATTACTTTGGTGATGAAGTTATCGGCAGCGTTGATTTTCAGGAATTTTTCCATGCTTTTTTGAAGTACGGTATTATTAATGCCGGGGTGGTGTTGGTGATTTTAGCCTTTGTCTCTACCCTCATTTTTGGGCGTTTTTTCTGTGGATGGGCATGTCACTTTGGAGCAGTTCAAGAACTCTCATGGTGGCTGCTGAAAAAAATGGGCATTACTCCCAAAACACTGAATTCCAGTCTGATAACCATTCTTCCCCTGTTTATTTTGTTGAATTTCTACATTGCTCCAAACCTTCACCATGCTTTAAACACTCCCTGGGAAGGAATCACCATCAATTTAGGGATGCCTGATATCTGGGCTTTTCTGCCGGGTTTTGTCATTGGTACCCTTACCTTTGTAGTAGATGGATTCCTCATTGTCTATTTTTTAGGTCGCAAGGGGTTCTGTCGCTATCTTTGCCCCTGGGGTGCATTTTTGAAACTTCCCAATTCGCTGGCAATGTTTAAGGTACGCAATACAGGAGGCTGCTCGCAATGCGGCAATTGCACCCAAAGCTGTCCCGTGGGGATTGATGTAAGTTATGAAATTAATAATTATGGAAAAGTAACCAATACAAACTGCACTTCCTGCTTATTATGTACCGAAGGCTGCCCCTCTTCTGCTATTTCCTATAAATGGGCAAGTCCCCTAAAAGAAAATTTTCAATTGAAGCATTATGGGTTGAATAGAGAGATGTACACCATGCAGGCGATTAGAGACAAGTTTCATTCAGTACATACGAAGGATTTTCTGTTACTGCCCTTGGTGCTCATGTTTGGATTTGCCATTGATGGGCTGTATGGAATGGGGCATTTTCTGTCTTTCGGAATTGCAGCAATTTCAGGTATATATTTTTTCACTCCCTCGGCCACCGGTCCTCCAGAGGGTTCTGGCGCGGGCAGGAAATACACCAAATTTAAAAAACCAATCACCGCTCTGTTACTTACTGTTTTTATTTGGCACGGTGTAGTAAAGTTTTCTATCTGGCAGGGATTACAGCAGTATGAGTCTAATAATTATCCCTCTGCTATTTCTCATTTAGAACGGGTAGTAAAAATGTATCCCAAACCTATTGGGCGATTTCACCTTATCCTGGCTGAAATGTATTTTGAATCAGGAGAGATTGATCATGCGGAAAAACATGCACTCAAATCACAGACAATTAATCCTCAGCATGAGGGACCTAAAAAGTTATTAGAGAAAATAAAAGGGAAGTCACCTAAATAAAATGTAGGTAAATTGGCTTTGCTTCAACCTGACTCAACATAGATGTTAATTTCTGGATCGTTTCGTCGGTTTGTTACAAATTGTTTGTTCTATTGGCTCAGTATTCTCCGTTAATTCATGGATAATTCTTGTTTTGACGCCTTGGGAGTTCCCTGCTTGTTAAATTTTTCATAAGGAATCCAAAGTGCCAAATGAATGAGAAATTATCTCACTGTAAAACAACCATCCTGATTATTAAATGTATCAAGCCGGGAGTTTGATTTACATTCCCCAACTCCGAAATCCAATCCCCCATGTCCCAATGTCCCTACCAGCCCTCCTGATTGGTCGGGGGTAGGCAGGCTATCCCCGGCATTCAAAATGCTTTCTTTCCCTTCTCTAAAATATTTAATTTTACATACAATGGATAAACGGATTCTAGACTTGAGGCAGCAGATTGATGAAATTGATGAGGAAATCATTCAGCTGTTAAAAACACGCATGAGTATTTCTAAAGAAGTGGGGAAGCTGAAGGAAAAACTCCACATTCCCGTAGAGGATAAGGGTCGGGAGCAGGAAATCATTGAACGACTCACCCAACAGGCAGGAAGGAATCTATCTGAGGAACAGCTCATTAGAATATTTACTGCCGTCTTCAAATCTTCGAAGCAGATCCAAAAATGAATCACCATCACCACCACGGCAATAACCGCAATAGACTATGGTGGGCATTTTGGATCAATTTCCTTTTTCTCATAGTTGAACTTGTTGGTGGAATAATTACCGGTAGTTTAGCTCTGCTGTCCGATGCAGGGCATATGCTTACCGATGTCGGAGCGTTGGGATTAGCAATCATCGTAACCGGATTAGCAGCTAAACCTCCTGATGAGCGGCGGACTTATGGCTATCTGAAAACGGAAATATTGGGAGCATTTATTAACGGTGCTACTCTGGTTGCCATCTGTGGATTTATTCTGTGGGAAGCATTGCATCGTTCAGCTACTCCCTATGAAATTATGCCCTTACCCATGCTGGTAATAGCAATATTAGGACTGGCTGCAAATGTTATTTCCGCAATTATTCTGTATAAAGGGCAGACGGAAAATATTAATATCAAATCTGCCTATCTCCATTTAGTCTCTGATGCCCTTGGGTCCGTTGGAGTAGTGATTTCTGCGCTGGTTATTTGGATATGGAACTGGACCTTCATTGACATTCTAGCTTCTGTTATCATTGTGGGACTCATCCTCTCCGGAACCTGGAAAATGCTGCTGCAGTCTGCAAGAATGCTCATTGATTCCGTTCCTGAAGGAATCAATTTCAAACAGGTAAGATGGGAGTTATTAAGTCTGCCTCATGTGACTGATTTACACGATTTGCATATTTGGTCATTAGGGCAGGATAATCCCTCACTGAGTGCGCATATTATTTTAAAAAAAGAGTGTACAGATAAGAGTCATTGGGATCAATGTCTTCAGGAATGCCAAAAACTACTGGCAGACCGCTTTGGTATTCATCATACCACCATTCAAATAGAACCGGAGGGGTTTAAAGAACCTAAAAACTGCTCATAAAAGTTTTGGAAACAGTCCGGGGAACCCCATATTATTACACCTGTTATGAAGGAGAAATTAACCGTTGAGTTTTGGTGGTATTCAAATAGAGGTTGAAACAGCCTCCGGGGATACCTGGTACCATGAACTTTCTGAACCCCGGCACATGTCCGGGGTTTTTTTGTGCAGCTGATGGAATTTACTGAATTTAAAAAACTATCAAAGACTTATAAAACTATACCGGTTTATAAAAAGGTATTAGCAGATTTATTAACGCCTATTTCTGCGTATATGAAATTGGCAAAAAGTTCAGAGTATGCTTTTATACTTGAATCAGTGGAAAAGGGAGAACGATACGGCAGGTATTCTTTCATTGGTAAAAACCCGTCTGCAATCATCAAGTCAGAAAATGGAAAAACCCTTTACAAAAAAAATGACTCTTGGGAAGTAAATGATATTCCGTTTCTTACCTCCCTTAGAGAACTACACAGCCGATATGCATCTCCGAAATTGGATAGTCTGCCACATTTCTGTGGAGGTATTGTGGGGTATATGGGCTATGAGAGTATCGTATGGGTTGAGGACATCCCTGTATATGAGAAAGATGAATTTCAATGCCCTGATGCAGTATTTATGGTCTATGAGGACATGATTGCTTTTGATCATCTCCAAAACCAGATTATCCTGTTTTCTAATGTACAGATTGAAGAAGAAATGGATTTACATTCTGCTTATGAAACGGCAATGAGCAGGATAGACAAAATGGGGGAGGATCTGCATACGGATATTGATTACCAGTCCCCTAATATTGTACAGAATTCCACCTTGCATTCAAATTTTACGAAAGAATCTTTTATCAATGCAGTTGAAGATGTTAAGGAACATATCAAGGCAGGGGATATCTTCCAGCTGGTTTTAAGTCAGAGATTTTACCGTCAAACCACTGCTGACCCGCTTACGGTGTACCGTGCACTGAGAAGTATTAATCCCTCACCCTATATGTTTCATCTAAAACTAAAAGACCTGGATATAATTGGAGCTTCTCCTGAATTATTGGTGAAAGTTGAGAATGGTGAAATTGAAATTCGTCCTATTGCCGGTACACGAAAACGAGGCAAAAATGGTAAGCAAGATGCAGCTTTAGCTGAGGAATTAATTCAAGATGAGAAGGAAAGGGCGGAACATCTCATGTTGGTTGATCTGGGTAGAAATGATGTGGGCAGGGCGGCTGAGTTTGACAGTGTAAAGGTAGAGGAATTCATGGTGGTGGAATATTACTCACATGTCATGCATATCGTTTCGGATGTGCGGGGAAAACTCAAAAAAGGGAAAGATGTATTTGATGCACTCTATAGTGGATTTCCAGCCGGAACCCTCACTGGCGCCCCTAAAATAAGGGCAATGGAAATTATTCATGATTTAGAACCAAGCCGAAGAGGAATTTATGCCGGTGCCATTGGTTATTTTGATTTTACCGGTGATATCAATACCTGTATCGCTATCAGAACTATGGCAATGCAGGATGGAAAAGTATATTTTCAATCAGGGGCTGGTATCGTGTATGATTCAGATCCGTTAATGGAATATAATGAAACGGTGAGTAAAGCTCAGGCTATCAATTCTGCCATTGATTTAGCAGAGAAAGGATTAGTGTAAGTTCATGGAAAACGGTATTGTAATTATTAATGGTGAATTATAAATTGCTAATATCAAATTTCAAATGACTAATAACTAATGACCAATGACTAATTTATGATTCTCATTTTAGATAATTACGATTCATTTACTTATAATCTGGTTCAATACATTGGATCAATAAATCCTCAATTGGAAGTCCATCGTAATGATAAAATTACCCTTGAGGAAATCCGTGAATTGCAGCCTGATCGAATAGTAATTTCTCCCGGTCCGGGTATTCCGGAGGATGCGGGGTTATCTATTGATATCGTGAAAGAGTTTGGGAAGAAGATTCCTGTTTTTGGTATCTGTCTTGGTCATCAAGCCATTACAGTGGCCTTTGGCGGAAGAGTGGCCAGGGCAAATGAAATTGTACATGGAAAGACTTCTGATATATCCCATAGTGGTTCTATCATTTTCAAAGATATTCCAAACACCTTCGAGGCAACCCGCTATCATTCTCTGGTAGCTATGGAGGATGATTTCCCGGCAGATTTAACAATAACCGCCAGATCCAAAAACGGACTAATCATGGCCCTGGAACATCGGGAATATCCAATATTTGGAGTACAGTTTCATCCTGAATCCATTGTTACTGAATATGGCTTGAAAATGGTGGAGAATTTTTTGGAATGTCAATAAAATAAGACCTTAGTTTAAAAAGATAAAGTATCTTTATGACTTTGTGCTCTTAGTGTTAAAGGAAGTTTAATGAAAGAAGTAATAGAAAAATTATTAAATAATATCAGTCTGACTCAGGAGGAGTCCAGGGATGTTATGTTTAATATTATGTCAGGTGAATTCAATGATGCCCAGATTTCCGGATTTCTCATTGCTCTTAGAGCAAAGGGAGAAAAATCAGAAGAAATCGCAGGGTTTGCAAGGGCGATGCGGGAAAAAATGACACCAATTGACTCCGTGGAAGATGCTATTGATATGTGCGGCACCGGTGGTGATGCTTTGGGTACATTTAATATTTCCACTACTGCTTCCTTTGTTGTAGCTGGTGCAGGTGTTCCGGTAGCTAAACACGGCAACAGGTCCATGACATCAAAATCGGGTTCAGCAGATGTGTTGACTGCCCTGGGGGTGGATATTACTCTTCCCCCTGAAAAAGTATCAGAGTGTATTGCTGAAATTGGAATTGGATTCATGTTTGCTCCTTCTCTTCATCCTGCAATGAAATATGCCATGGGTGCCAGAACCGCCCTGGGAACCCGCACTGTCTTTAATATTTTAGGTCCCCTATGTAACCCGGCAGGTGTTAAAAGACAACTCATGGGTATATTTGAGGGAAGCCTTACAGACCGAGTGGCAAAAGTGTTGAAAAAATTGGGTTCAGTACATGCCATGGTGGTTCATGGATATGATGGCCTGGATGAAATTTCAACCACAGCCTCCACAAAAATAAGCCATTTGAAAGAAGATAATACTATTGAATCAACTGCAATTTCTCCCTCTGAATTTGAGATAGAAAAAGCTGACCTTAATGAACTGCAGGGAGGGGAACCACAGGAAAATGCAAATATTATAACTGATATTCTAAACGGAACAGATACGGGAAAAAAAGCTGATATCGTTGCGTTAAATGCAGGTGCGGGAATATTTGTCGGAGGAAAAGCTGTGTCATTAAAAGAAGGGGTCTCTCTTGCACGAGAGTCTATATCTTCAGGAGCTGCACTGGAAAAATTGCAATTGCTGGCAGCAGTTCAATGAATATACTCCAGGAAATTATTTCTGAAAAAGAGAAGGAAGTTCAGGAAAGATCAAGTATAACTCCTCTTGACAGAATTAAAAACTCACAAAGGCTTTTTGCAATACGAGACTTTCCCAAAGTGCTTCAATCGGAATCCCTTGCTATAATTGCTGAAATTAAAAAGCAGTCTCCTTCTTCCGGGGATATTTGTATTGATGCTGATCCTTTAACCGTTGCCAAATCTTATGAAAAAAATGGGGCAGCTGCTATTTCCGTTTTGACTGATCAACCATATTTTGGCGGAAAATTAGAATATATACAGCAGGTGAAAAATGGAGTCTCCTCCCCTGTGTTGAGGAAAGACTTTATTATTTCAGAATATCAAATTTGGGAAAGCTTTCAGGCAGGGGCAGATGCCATTCTTCTCATTGCAGATGCCTTAGAAAAAAATAAATGCAGAAAACTCTATTCTCTGGCAGAAGAATTGGGGATGCATGTGCTTTTAGAAATCCATTCTGAAGCCCACTTGAACTGGGTATTGGAGTTAGAGCCTAAAATGATAGGGATTAATTGTAGAGATTTAAAATCCATGAAAACGGATTTACACTATTTGGAAAAGTTAGTGGTAAGACTACCGGAAACCTCAATAAAGGTAGCAGAAAGCGGAATTCAAAATTATGATGATCTCACTCTAGTTTCGGAGTGGGGGTATGATGCTGCATTGGTTGGAACCAGTCTTATGAAAACGGGAAATCCAGGATCTGCTTTAGCAGAGTTGTTAAACAGGGTTCCTGCATGATCTCGGTAAAAGTATGCGGTATAACCAGATTGCAGGATGCTCTTGCTGCTGAGAAATATGGAGCATCAGCAATTGGCTTTATTTTTCATAATAATAGTCCACGGTTGGTTTCTGTAAATGAGGTAAGGGAGTGGGTTTCTGCGATCCCCAAACAATTGATAAAGGTAGGTGTGTTTGTGGATAATGATGTTGATAACATAAATATTATTACAGATTCACTTGGTTTAGACATGGTTCAGCTTCATGGGAGTGAATCGCCGGAATATTGTAAAGAAATCAGCGTTCCTGTTGTTAAAGTTTTTCGGGTGGGTGAGGGGTTTAATCCGAAAATTCTTGATGATTATGCTGTTGAAGCATTTCTTTTTGATACTTTTAAAAAAGGTAATCCGGGTGGTACCGGGGAATGCTTTAACTGGCATTTAATTTCTCAATTAGAAACGGATACACCAATTATTCTCTCGGGAGGGTTGACAGCTGAAAATGTGGGAGAAGGAATAAAAACAATTCAGCCCGCAGCCGTGGATGTGAACAGCGGGGTGGAATCCCGACCCGGAATAAAAGATGCATTAAAAATTCAATGTTTTATGGAAATGGTGAGTCAGATACCTATACACAATAGGTATGATTGGAAATTCGAGGGGATAAAAATTTGAGCTATCAACAACCAGATGAAAATGGGCATTTTAATGAATTTGGCGGGAAATATGTTCCTGAAACTCTTATCCCTGCTATTCAGGAATTGGAAAAATGTTATAATGTTCAAAAAAATGATGAAGCGTTTCAGCAAGAACAGAAAAAATTGCAACAGCATTATTCCGGACGCCCCACGCCATTGTATTTTGCGCCCCGCATATCGGAAGATACAGGGTATAATGTTTACCTGAAGCGTGAAGATTTAAACCATACCGGTGCTCATAAAATCAATAATGCTCTGGGGCAGATATTGCTGGCAAGGCGAATGGGAAAAACCCGCATCATTGCAGAAACTGGTGCCGGCATGCACGGTGTTGCCACTGCAACGGTAGCAGCTCAGTTTGGATTGGAATGTATCGTTTATATGGGCGAAGAGGATATAAGAAGACAAAAACTGAATGTATTCCGAATGAACCTGTTGGGAGCAGAAGTGAAACCAGTGTCTTCAGGGAGCAAAACCCTGAAAGATGCCACCAATGAAGCTATTCGGGATTGGGTCACCAATGTGGAAAATACTTACTATTTAATTGGATCTGTGGTAGGTCCCCATCCCTACCCGATGATGGTAAGGGATTTTCAATCTGTTATTGGTGAAGAAACTAAAGAGCAGTTTGCACGAATCGCAATACCTGGTTCCCAATCTCCAATCCCCGACTTCCTCATCGCCTGTGTCGGCGGTGGCTCTAATGCAATGGGAATGTTTTATCCTTTTCTTAATGAGAAAGTTCAACTTATAGGTGTAGAGGCTGCAGGATTAGGAGTAGAAACTGAAGAACATGCGGCAACGATGACAAAAGGAGAGTATGGAGTTTTGCATGGCTCTGCAAGTTATCTCCTGCAAACTGAAGATGGGCAGGTGAAGCTGCCTCATTCTGTATCAGCAGGGTTGGATTATCCCGGAGTGGGACCGGAGCACAGCTATTTAAAATCTACAGGAAGGGTGGAATATGTATCTGCAACCGATGAAGAAGCCATAATGGCTTATCAATGGCTTTCCCAAAGGGAAGGTATTTTACCTGCCTTAGAATCATCCCATGCTATTGCATATTTAAAACAAAGGGATAATATATTGCAGCAGGGAGATAATGTCATTATCTGTTTGTCAGGAAGAGGAGATAAAGATGTGCATACCGTTGCTGATTATTTAGGGAATGAGATTTGATCTTCCAATTTGTTAGCAATAGGAATTTCATGATTTAGGATAAATATATTGAATAGAATTAAACATATTTTCCAAACTCGATCTGAGAAGGTCATTCCCTTTATTACGGCTGGGTATCCCTCGAAAAAGGATACGGTAAATTTGGTTCTGGCAGCGGAAGAGTCCGGAGCTGCTATGGTTGAATTAGGTATGCCATTTTCAGATCCGCTGGCAGACGGGCCTGTTATTCAGGAAGCCAGTCAGATTGCAATTAATAATGGAGTAAATATTGCAGGGATTATCGCAACAGTAAAAGAAATCAGGAAATCCAGCCAAATACCTTTGGCTTTGATGGGGTACATTAACCCTCTGTTAAAATATGGATTGGAAGAATTTATTCAGGACTGCAGTGCCGCTGGAGTTGACGGCCTTATTCTGCCCGATCTCCCTCCGGAAGAAGCTGAAGAATATTTAACCCTGTGTAAAAGTGAGGATTTATGCCCCATTCTTTTGGTGGCTCCAAACACTCCTGGTGAAAGAATACAAGAAATATCCAAGGCAGCAAATGTACTAATTTATTGTGTTTCCATACTTGGGATCACAGGAGGCAAGGGAGCGGCACAGCAGGAATTAGAAAACTATTTAAAAAGAGTGGAAGCATACAGTTCCTGTCCCTTTGTGGTAGGCTTCGGAATAAAAAACAGAGCAGATGTTGTCAGAATAAACCAAATGGCTCATGGCGCTGTCATTGGCTCTGCGATAATTGAAGAAATGCGAAAAAAGAAGAATTCTGTAGCTGTAATGAAATCGTACATCAGTAAAATAACGAAAGGTAATCATTGAAGATAGGGATTCAGGGAGGAAAGGGCAGCTTCAGTGAAGAAGCTGCTAAAGCTTTTGCTAAGAACCATGGTATTGAAGATTTTGAAATAGAATTTCTTATATCTTCAATGTCAGTACTGGATGGTGTGGCAAATGGAGGTGTGGAATATGGTATTTTTGCAATGGAAAATGCCCAGGGAGGAGTAGTTATTGAATCGGTGGAAGCCTTGGCAGAATACCGCTGTCAAATTGTGGAGATGTTCCATATTATGGTAAATCAAAACCTCCTTGCCCTTCACGGGGTTCATGTGGGTGATATAACGGAAATACACTCTCACCAGCAAGCGCTGCGGCAATGCAAGGATTATCTTGCTGAACATTTTTGGACACGACCCCTCAATGAAGCAGATGATACTGCTGAAGCAGCTCGAAGACTAAGCGAAGGAAAACTGCCCAACACTGCTGCAGTGGTCGGGAGTAATTATTGTGCAGAGCTTTATGATTTGAATATTGTGGAAGAGGATATCCACGATTTGAAAAATAATCTCACTTTGTTCTTAGGGGTGAAAAGAATGGAGAGTGAATCATGAAAAAGGTGGGTATCATCGGTTTTGGTCGTTTTGGCAAAGTACTTGCTGATTTACTGAAAAAGCAATATGAAGTACTAATTTATGATCCCAATCTTAAGAATGGCGATAATCAGGTGGCATTAGAAAAAGTATTAGAGTCTTTTCTGGTTTTTATAGCGGTTCCCATAAGTGAATTCAAAAAGGTAGTACAAGAGGTATCGAACTATAAACTGTATAATACAACAATTATTGATGTATGCTCTGTGAAGGTGTATCCGGTACAGGTCATGGAGGAAACTTTGCCTGACCATGTGGGAATTATTGCTTCTCATCCTCATTTTGGTCCAGACTCTTATTCACCCTTTAGAGAATTGAAAACTACTCTGTTCCCGGTGCGGGATACATATAACAGGTTTGCAGAAATTAAGCAATTCTTTGAAAGTCAGTCTATTAGAACGGTTGAACTTTCTCCAAAGGAGCATGATATGATGGCTGCATCCAGTCAGGGGATTACTCATTTTATCGGCAGAGTGTTAAATGAAGCCGGTGTCGTATCAACCCAAATAAATACCCTGGGATTTACAGAGCTATTGGGAGTAATAGAGCAAACCTGTAATGATAGTTGGGATTTATTTCGAGACCTGCAAAAGTATAATCCCTATACCAATGAAATGATTGATAAGCTGGTAGAGGTTATAGAGAAGTTGCATGGTGAGATTAAAGCTGATGAGGATTGACGGTACTTTAACACTACCGGGAGATAAATCAATCTCGCATAGGAGTTTATTATTGGCTTCTCTGACGGATGGCAATTGTATTATACACAACATATCCACAGGAAAAGATGTAGAATCTACAAGAAATTGTCTTCTGTCTTGCAGCATAGAAAGCATAAAAGAAAATTCAAAAGTGGAGATATCAGGTGGAAAATTAGCAAACCCGGAATTGCCATTGGACTGTGGTAATTCCGGTACAACAGTCAGGCTGCTCACAGGACTTTTAGCGGGTCAAAATATAATTGCCAAATTCATTGGAGATAATTCGCTCTCAAAGCGTCCAATGGGTAGGATTATACAACCACTAAAAAAAATGGGGTTAAATATAGAAGACCATAATGAAAAATTACCCATAGCCATCAATGGCAGCGAGTTGAAAGGTATTCATTTTGAAATACCGGTAGCTTCAGCACAGGTGAAATCCTGTATTTTATTAGCAGGACTTGGAGCTGAAGGAAAAACTTCTATAAAAGAATCCATACTAACCAGAGATCACACAGAGATTATGCTGAAAGAACTTGGCATTAATATCGTTCAAAATGGAGATATAGAGATAGAGCCGTTAAGTGGTCCTCTTACACCCTTTGAAATGACTGTACCGGGTGACCCGTCAACTGCTGCATTTTTTGCTGCCGCTGCTGCAATACTGCCTAATTCAAGTTTAACGATTAGAAACATTTCTGCAAATCCCACCCGTATTGGATTTTTCAATGCTCTGGAAAAAATGGGTGGTGAAGTAATCTGGGATAATATTCAGTTTGAATGTGGTGAAAAAGTTGGAGATGTTCATATTAATTGGGCACCGTTAAATGGTATTGAGATTACCGCTCCAATGATACCCTCCCTTATTGATGAGCTTCCCATAATTGCGGTGTTGGCAGCACATGCAGAAGGTCCAACCATGGTATCCGGAGCAGAAGAATTAAGGGTTAAAGAATGTGACCGAATTCATGCAATCTGCAGGAATTTAACTAATATGGGAGGGGAGGTCATTGAAAAGAAAGATGGCTTTATTATCTATCCGGGAAATACATTGTATAATACAAATATATCTACCTATCATGACCATCGAATTGCCATGGCATTTACCGTAGCAGGGTTAACTACACCATCAGAAAACACATTGGATTATCCAAAATGTATGGAAATATCTTTCCCTCAATTTACCTCAACATTAAATAGTATATGCCGGTGAAAAAGTTTGCTGTAATTGGTAATCCTGTACAGCACTCCTTAAGTCCTGCTCTGCATAATTTTGTATTTCAGTCACTTGGAATAGATGCAGAGTATTCTATTCGAAAAGTTCAACACACACAACTCTCCTCAATAATTCAGGAATTAAAAACTGGAAAATTAGAGGGAATAAATATAACCATTCCCCATAAAGAAAAAATAATCCCCCTTTTAGATAATATAAATGCCAGGGCCAATGCAATTGGAGCTGTGAATGTCATTTCCCGGTTTGGTAAAAATTTAACGGGAAATAATACAGATTGGTACGGTTTCTCAAAAGCACTGGAAGAAAACGCTATTACTGTGCAGGGCAGAGAGATTATTCTGTTGGGGGCAGGAGGGGCATCCAAAGCTGTTATTTTTGCCTTAAAACAATTAGGGGTGTGCAAAATTTATCTTTTAAATCGAAGTGTGGAAAAAGCAGAAATGATGTCAGACGAAATGATATCACCGTATCCATTGTCAATGGTAGATGCATTAATTCATTCAGACAGTATAATCGTCAACACCACTTCTGTGGGGATGCAAACCAGTAAATCACCTGTAGATTTGGGATTGCTTCATAAAAACCAAATCATCATAGATATTATTTATAATCCTCTTGAAACTCCCCTTATTAATTTTGGGAAAAAATTAGGAGCAAAAACTATGAATGGGCTGGACATGTTCATTTGGCAGGGACTTGCCTCATTAGATTTGTGGTTTGGGGTAGATATTTCAAAACAGGTAAATTTCAATCTGCTAAAAGAACATATAGAAACGAAGTTATGTTAACAAAACTTAAATACCTTACTGCGGGTGAATCCCATGGTAAGGGACTATTGGGCATTATTGAAGGATTGCCTGCAGGTCTGGAAATTGATGAAGCATTTATTGCTAATCAGCTTTTCCGTCGTCAACAGGGTCATGGCAGAGGCGGCAGAATGAAAATCGAATCGGACAGAGCTGAAATATATACCGGTGTGCGCCATGGATGTACATTAGGGAGTCCTGTAGGATTGGTTCTGCCAAACAAAGATTGGGAAAACTGGACCCAAAAAATGGCATCAGCCCCCATTGAAGAAGACATTAAAAAAGTTACCCTTCCCAGGCCCGGGCATGCTGACCTTGCAGGAGTGCAGAAATTTGATTTCGATGATATCCGTAATGTGCTGGAAAGATCCTCCGCCAGAGAAACTGCAATGCGGGTAGCATTAGCAACTCTTTGCAGAAAGTTACTGTTAGAGGTTGGTATTGAAGTAGGTAGCCGCGTCACCAGAATTGCTTCTGCAAAGGATGATTCCACATTACCAGAAACCCTTACCCCTACAAAACTAATTGAACTCGCCGATGCTTCTCCCGTTCGCTGCTTAGATAAAAAAGCGGAAAAAGAAATGATGGCTGCAATTGATAAAGCAAAAGCAGACGGTGACTCAGTAGGCGGTATTTTTGAGATTATTGCAACAGGTCTGCCTTATGGACTAGGCTCCTACACCCAATGGGACAGAAAACTTCAGGCCCGTATTGCTGAATCCATTATGTCGGTAAATGCCTTTAAGGGTATTGAAATTGGGATGGGGTTTGCCCAAGCTGAAAAACCAGGCAGTGTAGTGCATGATGAAATCGGCTGGAACGGTGAAAAATATACCCGC
>JASLLI010000012.1 GCA_030747125.1 Fidelibacterota bacterium
CTTCATTATGTTTGGTAGCTATGTTTTTTTCCTGCAGACCTTTGGTGACTACTTTTGATGATCTGCAGGCTGCTCTTTACTATACTTCTTCTGAAACATCGGAAACACCTTCTGTTGATAGTCTAAAAGTGATGACATGGAATATACGCTTTGGTGCAGCCAGAAGCCCCTGGTTTGAAGACTCCTGCGGTGACCGTGTATTAATGACGGCAGCAGAAACCACAACTCATCTTCAGGATGTGGCAGAGTTTATTAAATCCGAACAGCCGGATATCCTCCTTCTGCAGGAGGTGGATGTTTCCTCAAAGCGCAGTGCCTACATTGATCAGATGCAGTGGCTGTTGGATAATACCTATTTTAACTATGGCGTCTATGCTTCCATGTGGCAGGCAGAGGTCATCCCCAGTGGTGGTTTGGGAAGAGTGGATGTGGGCAATGGCATATTAAGCCGATGGAAATTGACGGATGCAGAGAGAATTCAGCTTTCCCTACGAACCGATCAAGACGCCCTCACTCAATATTTTTACCTGAGACGAAATATTGTGAAAGCAAAGGTGAACCTCCCAGGGTTAGATATCGCTCTGTATGCAGTGAATACACATGCAACTGCTTTTGCCACCGATGATACAAAGCAAAAACATATTGATGAGTATGTCTCTACTTTAGCAGATATTCACAGTGCAGGGCATCACTTTATCACAGGGGGAGATTTGAATTCCATTCCACCGGGAGCCATAAAGTATGATTTCTGCGCTTCTGATGCCTGTCATGATGAAGTCTATCATAGTGGAGGAACAGGAACTGACCCCCATATTGAAGGCAGTTACTTCAAAAATTTTGAAGGGGAGCGTGATCTGTTAAATCCATTGTATGATAACTACCACCCTGCAATCGGGCAATCTGTTATGAATGATTCTGTTCATTTCACCCACTCCCCCTGGAATACAGACAGACCTGCTGATGATAAAAATTACTGGGATAGAAAGTTAGACTATCTTTTCACCAATATGCAGGACTGGTCCTCAACAGGCCAGACTTATCAGAATACCCACCTGCTGTCTGATCATACCCCTGTAACTGCTGTCATAAAGTTTTAATCATGAAGATTACTTTTTTAACTCTTTTCATTCTTTCACAATTACTAATTGGTAGAGATTTTGCTTATCCCCTTTCAGAGGGACAGAGAAGTAACGGAGTTTTTCAACCTAAAATATATGGCTTAAAAAACGAATTTGAAATCAGTACTCATCCTATTTTATTTTTAATAAAACCCAATGTGAAAGTGAAAAAATATTTAGGGGAAAATTATGGTATGGGGATGGCAGTAAGAACCAGTCTGGACTACCCCACTCCTCTTTTAAAACTTTTACAAAGAAAGAAAATTGGCGGTATGTTAGCCGATGACCCTGCAGTGGGAAAGGTTCCATTTCTGCTCCTCCTGTCTTGTGAGATATTAGCCACAAAGAAACTGGGAGATAAACATTTTACGGGAAAGGTTGGTCTCTCCCTCTGCCCCGGCTGTGAGTTAGATGAGCGACATATTATTGATCTACCTCTTGCATATCCCCGCATGGCAGTGTATCATTCAGGAATAGGTACAAACTTTGGCGTGGATTATGATTTTTCTATCAATGAAAAATTGAAATTGAAAACTGATTTGGACCTGCTTATTATTCCCAACAAAACACTTTTTACTGAACATAAACTATTAGTTACTTATCCACTTTCTGAGAAATACAATCTTTCGGCCGGTTATAAGTTTGTTAATGGAGTATATCCTTTTTCACAGGGTGATTCCCGTTGGGATTTTTATCCACTGTTTGATCTAAGTTGGCAATGGGAATAAAGTAGCAGTTTGCCCTTAGCCATTTATAGTCCTTTGCAGATTGACAATAACCACAAGTTTTAAGCTACAACCGGTCGAATAAACAGTTACCGATACCCGGTTACCTATACCCGGAATTTAAACCATTCCTTTATCAGCAAAACTGGTAGTTTTATTATCAGCAATAATGATGTGATCATGTACCTGCACATCAATAGTTGCACAGGCAGCCTTTAATTTTTTCGTAATGGTATGGTCATCATGAGAAGGGTTTGGATTTCCCGAAGGATGATTGTGTACAAAGATGACCGCGGCGGCATCTCTTTCTAATACCAATTTGATTACCTCTCTGGGATAGACAGCAGAGGTCGTAAGAGTACCTTCAAAAAGTTCAACAAGGTCAATAATGCGATTTTTTCCATTTAATAAAATCACCATGAAAACTTCCCTATTTCTATCTCGCAGATTATGCTTAAGATAATCAATGACTGCCTCTGAGGATTGAATCACCTCCTCTCCTATCACTTGGTCTTTCAGGTACCGTCGTGCCACTTCCTGCACCAGTTTTAGCCCGAAAATGTTTGCATCCCCCACCCCCTTTACTTTTTTCAATTGGGCAGGAGAAGCCTCTAATACTCCACGCAATGATTTAAATTGATGCAGTAATTCTTTCGCTTTTATTTTTTGATCCCGGCGATTATCTGCAAGTTTTAAGAGCAACTCGATGACTTCATAATTTAAAAAGCCATCTAAACCGGCAGTGAGGAAGCGTTGACGCAGACGGGCATAATGACCCTGGGGAGAAGAAACTGAATTCATTGGACATATCCTTTCTTTTATTTGACTAAAGAAAATTACACTTGGTACGGAATGTGTTAAAAGAAATATTGAATTGATTGGATTTACAAATACAGTCATTCAGAGTGTAACGAAGAATCTAATTTCTATTTTTTGCTGTTATTATATAACTATTTATATTTCTATTGTCAACTCCTGACAGGGTTGAATAACTTTAGATACTCCAACCTCATTGATGATAATTATAATATCAAAAAAATGTTTATGATTATTTTAAATCCCTTTAAATTCACCGAATCGTTTGGATTCAAAAAGACAACCCTTCGGATTCACACCACATCTACCAATATTAATTTGAGGAATATCATTTTATGACAGAACAAAGAGAACAATGGGGCTCTCGGCTGGGATTTATTCTTGCTGCTGCAGGGTCTGCAATCGGGCTGGGAAACATTTGGAAATTCCCCTACATTGCCGGCGAAAATGGCGGTGCTGCCTTTGTTTTTATATACCTGGTATGCATTGCTATAATAGGGCTACCTGTGTTAGTTGGCGAAGTACTTATCGGCAGGTCTTCACATCGTGACCCGGTAGGGGCGTTTAAAGTCCTCCACGGTTCAAAGGTATGGATGGCAATCGGCGGTATGGGAGTTTTCGCAGGATTTGTCATCTTATCCTTTTACTCCGTAGTTGCCGGCTGGTCATTGGGATATATCATTGAATCCTATAATGGAGTATTTTATAATTTTCAGTCTGCGGGAGATGCAGGAAACCACTTTGGTTCCCTTGTGAGTAATGTGGAGTGGATACTCAGCTTCCATACCATTTTCTTTATCCTTACTATGATCATAGTGTATTTTGGCATCCAAAAAGGGATTGAACGCTATAGCAAAATTCTCATGCCGCTCCTCTTTATCCTCTTGGTTGTTATGGTGTTTCGTGGATTATCCCTGGAAGGAGCAGACAAGGGATTGGCATTCCTATTCAAACCGGACTGGAGTAAAATAAACGGGGAAACGGTTTTGGTGGCTTTAGGTCATGCCTTTTTCACTCTCAGTTTGGGCATGGGTGCCATGATGACTTACGGCAGTTATATGTCTGATAAGGATTCAGTGTTGAGCGCTTCTCTGCAGATTGTCATTTTGGATACCCTCATTGCCATGCTGGCAGGAGTAGCAATTTTTACCGCAGTATTCGCTACAGGACAAGACCCCACAGCAGGCCCCGGCCTCATTTTTCATACGCTTCCTGTTGTGTTTACTAAAATGCCCGGGGGACAGATTTTCAGCACCCTCTTTTTTCTGCTCCTTACCATAGCTGCCCTCACATCAGCCATTTCACTCCTTGAAGTGGTAGTGGCATTCTTTGTAGATGAATTGAAATGGGTACGCCATAAAGCAGTTATACTGTTTGGTTTGGTCACCTGGGGGATCGGAATACCATCCGCCCTATCCTTTAACAAAATGAGTGAAGTTCACTTTTTCGGAATGACATTTTTCGATGTATCTGACTACCTGGCTTCCAATATTTTATTGCCTTTAGGAGGATTCTTTATTGCCATTTTTGTTGGCTGGGTCTGGGGCTTTGACAAAGTGCTTCCAAAACTTAAGTCTGGGGCAGAGGATTTCTTTGACAAATATCCGGAACGAATTACCTATTGGCAATTTTTTATCAAATATTTAGCACCCGTGCTCATCTTTCTGGTGTTCCTGAATTCAGTAGGATTGCTGGACAAAATCAAAACCCTCTTTAATTAGGATTTTTATGTCAAAAACAACAGCAGGCATTCTTGCCTTCAGCATCATTTTATTTATACTCTATGCCTGGGGAGTTGAGTTCTACGAAGCCATCTGGTCCTTCCCGGCTCAACGAGCCGTTCCCCTTATGGTGATTGCCCTTGTAGGTACGGGGGTTTACACTACTTTCAAATTAGGATTTCCACAGCTTAAATATTTTAGGCACGGCGTGAATGTAACCCGGGGGATTTATGATAATCCTGAAGATGAAGGGGATCTAAATCACTTCAGAGCATTAACCACTGCTCTCTCTGCCACCGTAGGAATTGGTAATATTGCAGGGGTTGCTTTGGCATTGTATTATGGTGGTCCCGGTGCGTTGTTTTGGATGTGGGTCACTGCCTTTTTCGGCACAACATTGAAATACGCAGAATGTACCCTGTCTCTGAAATACAGAGAAATCCATGCTGATGGTAAAACAGCGGGTGGACCCATGTACACTATTGAAAACGGTATGGGGAAAAACTGGCGCTGGCTGGCAGTAGCCTTCGCTGCCTTTGCAGTGATTTGTTCTTTTGCTACCGGAAATGCCATTCAAGCCTTCACCGTATCTGACCAGATCTATTCTGAATTTGTTAAGGTATTAGGAAACACCCACTTTCTCACCGACAAATTTTCATTATGGACCGGATTTGAGGTCTCGAACCTGCAAATTATAAACGGTGCAATATTATCCGGAATTGTAGGGCTGGTTATCATTGGCGGCATTCAAAGAATTGGTCAGGTGACTGGCTATCTGGCTCCCATAATGGCTGTCATTTATGTGGTTTCGGCAGGACTCATCATCCTATCTAACTTTGATAAAATTGCTGAATCCGTAGGATTGATATTCACCATGGCATTTAATCCTCCTGCAGCTGTTGCCGGTACGGGAGGCGGTATTTTACTTACGATGCTCTGGGGAATTAAACGGGGACTTTATTCCAATGAAGCAGGGCAGGGCAGCGCAGCCATTGCTCACTCTACTGCTAAAACGAAATACCCGGTAAGGGAAGGTGCCGTAGCCATGTTGGGTCCCTTTATTGATACTCTCATCATTTGCTCCCTCACCGGATTGGTCATACTTACAACCGGTGCATGGAAACATACCCAGTTTTATGCAAGCATTGCTGCAGCCTCCCCTGAAGAATATAAAAACGCCCTTGATGCAGGTGTCTTCCAGGGGATGGAATTATTAAA
This sequence comes from Fidelibacterota bacterium, assembly GCA_030747125.1. GTDB lineage: Bacteria > Fidelibacterota > Marinisomatia > SCGC-AAA003-L08 > D37C17 > D37C17. The sequence continues at coordinate 5,599 of JASLLI010000012.1, forward strand.
CAGCAGCCGCCTCACCTCCTTTGCTTTCCGGGAAGGTTTAAGCTGGATATTCAGTTATGGTGATAAAATTGTAACCCTGTCAGTACTGCTCTTTGCTATATCCACTGCCATTAGTTGGTCCTTTTATGGAGATAGATCAGCAGAATACCTGTTTGGCCAGAGAGCTGTTCTTCCCTACAAGTGGGTTTTTCTCTGCTTTGTATTCTTAGGAGCAATTGCAGAACTGGAAGCTGTCTGGGCTTTTGGTGATGCTGCCCTTGGTTTTATGACTTTTCCCAATTTAATCTCCATTGTATTCCTTGCCACTGCATTGAAGAAAATGACGAAAGACTACTTTTCTGAAGACCATCAGCCTTATTCCAATTGAACCTGAGCTGGCGGGAAAGCATTACTACTTTTCCAATTAATCTCAAAAAAAAAGCTCCCGGCGGGAGCTTTTTTTATTATCACGATTTTTTAATCTTATTTCACCAGCATGACTTTTCGGGTTTGGAGCAGGCTGCCCATTTCTGCTTTAATGAAATATATCCCGCTGGGGTGTTGCGATGCATCCCAATGAAACACATGGCTTCCCTGTTTGAGATTCCCATCCAATAAAGTTCCTGTCAAATTACCCTGTAAATCAAATACCTTTACACTTATTTCCCCTGAATGAGGAAGGTCCATTTTTAAAGTAGTCACCGGATTAAAGGGATTGGGATAAGCTGCGCTGAGTGAAAAATCCAAGGGCAGAGAAACAGATATTTCTTCCGAGCTATTGGCTGCCATTACATCTACAATGTCAAAATCCCCTTCATAGGTGAGCAGCACATCAGAGACCGGATTTACAATAATGATACCAGTTTCATTTCTGTCAGTTTTCGATACTGAGTACAGAGATTCTTCCGTGAGAGTAAATGAAAAATCTTCACCATGTGTAATAGTCAAATGAATACCGCCCACAAATCCGTCTGCTTCCAAGATTAGCTCTCCATTAGATTTAATCAATGATGAAGAGGAGGCATCATCAACTCTTCCGCCACAGTTTAGGGCGAGAATGCAGTTTGCCAAGGTGACGATATCCAATACATTGTAGAAACTATCTCCATTAACATCTCCTGCACAGGCATTTTCCAGGGAATCGCAGTTATTCCCCAAAATACAGTTTGCAAGGACGACAATGTCCAGAACATTCCAGCCGCCGTCTCCGTTTAAATCACCCAAAGCTGCTGAGCAGCTGCCAAAGTCATCAGCATTCCTTGGGAGGAGTTTAAATTCACTGTAAGAATATTCTACTACCCCGGTAACGGTTCCCACATTGTCACCTATATTCACCGTTGGGAACTCTCCATCAAAAAAATAATCACTGACTATGGTCTGTCCTGAACCATCATTGATTTTCCAGTTTCCAAATTCATCAATTTCTTCTACAACAGCATTGTTCACCTGAACCAGCATGCCTTCTAATTCTTCACCATTAAGAGAACAGGCAATCCCCAGTTCCCCTGTTGTAATGGAAAGAGGTGTAGTTTGATTACCGGATGACACCGTAGTATAAGTGCTTACATCAATAAGCTGAGTGAAGCTGTAGTATTCATTCACCGTTCCGGAAATGATGAGTTCGTCACCAACTTGAGGAGATACGGAAGTATCAAAAACATAGATACCTCCACAGGCATTGACTCCGGTTTGTTGCAGATAAAAGTTGGGATATTCTCCCGGTTTTACTGCCGTTACCACGCCGGAAGTAATTACGATTTCACCATGCATGGAAGTTTCATAACAGTATTCTCCCTGCTCCAGATCAGCTGGACATTGAATATCCTGTATATTAATGGGATCAGAAATGGTGATGGTGATTTCATCTGTGGCTTCGTTAAAGTCATTATCAAACACAGACAGTTTGAACACCAAATCACCGGCTCCGGAAGGTGCCGTAAAAGAAGTCACTGCAGCCTCTTCATCAGACAGGGTGACTGTAGAACCAGATAACTGAGTCCATTCGTAGGCGATGATGCTACCATTGGGGTCAGAGCTCGCAGTACCATCTAATGTCACATAAGAGCCTGGTACCACTACTTGATCTACCCCGGCATTTGCAACGGGCTGGGTAGAGTCCAAGGTGATATCGCTCATGGTCCGGGGCAGGACTCCGAAAGAACTATAAGCATAATCCACTACACCGATGATGGCATCAAATTGCTGACCAGTGGATGGGTTAATCCATTCGCCATCAAACATAGCATCATCAATCTGGCAGGGACCGCTACCGTCATCCACATACCATTCACCATATTCATTCACTTCCTGAGTGACAGTAACATTGTTAAGGCGCACCAACATACTTTCCAGACCTTCACTGGTTGCAGAACATGAACTCAAGTCTCCCGTGTTCACATTTTTGGGAGTGACTGAATTACCGCTTGAGTTTACAGCATAGGATGTGATGGCGGTTAATTCAGTAAAACTGTAATATTCAGATACCTGGGCAGTAACCGTAATTTCATCACCCAGGACTGGTGACCAGGCATTATCAAAAACATATATTCCTGCGTATGTATCATAGGAGAAATCCTGAAGATAGAAATTTGGGTTGCTTCCCGGTTTTACGGCTGTAATTACACCTGATGTAGTTACATATTGCTGATCATAAGTAGACTCATAACAGTAATCACCCTGAACATCTGTATATTGAATGTCGAAAATGGAAATTTCAGAGGAGTACTCACAGCAGCTGTTATCTCCGTTACAGGGAGTGGTTGCGCTGGGGTTATAATTCGCCGCATTAGGGTCTGTACAGCCCTCAACATCACCTAATTCAGAATGTGAGCCTAAATAGTCAAAGGTATTCTGGTCAAAGACAACCCATTCAGAATTTTCCCCGTCTGTTCCGGCAGAGGATGCCCAGTTTGTATTTCCTTGGGTAACGGATGTTTTACGAACGAGGGTATGTTCTTTGGTTCCGTTAGTAACCCCGGCTACATCCCAGGCAGTACCCGGGTCATCACCTGCTTCGCCAATGGCATCAATGAGGGTACCATTATGGGCCAGCCCAACTGCATCATCACCATTGTAATAGGTGATATCTGTTCCCAATACATCACAGGGAGCTGCATATTCATCAGCAATTTGAGAGTTGCAGATTACAAATACATCACCAGCAGCTATGGAATAGCCAGCCAAATCAACGGCATTGCCTTCACCTTCTGTCCAGTCACCACCATTGGCTATACGCCATAATTGGTAACCGGTTAAATTAACGGTGCTTCCTGTTGGATTATAGACTTCAAGAGCCTTGTTATTGCTACTGCCTTCAATATATTCAGAAATGAATAATTGCTGGCCAAACGACATTGCTGTCAAAAGACATATATATAGGTATTTCATAGATTCCTCCATTAAAAGGTTTTTCCTCCGCCAAAAGGTCAGGTAGGAAATTTACAACGATAGAAACTCTCAATAAAAGACTGAATATTAGGACTATTATATCTGTTTTAGATCAGTTTATTTGGTAGAAACTAATTTTCAACCTCAATTCCCATAAAAGCTTTTACTGCTGCTTCAATTTCAGTTCCCACCTTTTCATTTTCCTTCAAATAGCGTTTAGCATTTTCTCTGCCTTGCCCTATTTTCTCATTTTTGAAGGAAAACCATGCGCCAGTTTTGCTCACAACATCTGCTTGAACTGCCAAATCTAACAAATCACCTTCAAAGGAAATTCCTTCACCGTACATAATATCGAACTCTGTATTTTTAAAGGGAGGTGCCACCTTGTTTTTAACCACCTTAACTCTGGTACGGTTTCCAATAACGGAATCCCCATCCTTTATTTGGCCGATGCGGCGAATATCCAACCGCAGGGAGGAGTAGAATTTAAGAGCATTTCCGCCTGTGGTAGTTTCAGGGCTGCCGAACATAACACCGATTTTATGTCTGATCTGGTTAATAAAAATGACTGCTGTTCTGGATTTTGACACCGTTCCAGTTAATTTTCTCAACGCCTGAGACATAAGCCGTGCCTGCAGACCTACATGTGTGTCTCCCATTTCGCCATCTAACTCAGCTTTGGGAACGAGTGCAGCAACGGAATCTATAACAATCACATCTAAGGCTCCGCTTCGTACCAGCGTTTCGGCTATATCCAATGCCTGCTCTCCGGTGTCCGGTTGGGATATCAATAAATTTTCTGTATCAACTCCCAGTTTCTTGGCATATTCAGGATCCAAGGCATGCTCAGCATCAATAAACGCTGCATAGCCCCCGGCTTTTTGAGCCTCTGCGACAACATGCAGGGTCAGGGTTGTTTTTCCCGAGGATTCAGGTCCATAGACTTCGATAATTCTTCCCCGGGGGATACCACCAATCCCGATGGCTGCATCTAATGAAATTGAGCCTGTGGAAATCGAATCCAGTTTTATAATGGGATGTTCACCCATGCGCATGATAGCACCAGATCCAAATTGCTTTTCAATTTGGGAAATGGCTAAGTCTAATGTTTTATCTTTTTGTTGAATATCCATGGAATTATCCTCTTTTTATCAATGTAAAGGGAACTCGTTTAGTATAGTGTATTGAGAACCGCCGGGCATCAAGACACTCTCATACAAATTGATTGAATTAATCATAAATTCAACGGGTGAATATACAATGTTCAAAAAAGGTAAAACATCAATTTTCCGAGGAATCCCCTTTGTTCTTGCAATAGTAATATGGGGAGCATATCCAGTTTTTTTTCCCGTTCCTTTAAATGGAGCAGTTGTTTCATTGACTTCATGATGTAATTTTTTCAGTTCTGTCCTTCCTTCCCCTACGCCTAACCAGAAAACTTTAGGAGTTTTTGGGGAGGGGAATACTCCACTTCCTCTTATCTCTATGGGGAAAAATCTGGATTGAACTGTAGATTCTAAATTTTCGCATAAATCCTGAATCTGATTTACCGGAACTGAACCGAGAAAAGAAAGAGTAATATGCAGATTTCTTTCTGGAACCCAGCGAAGATATTTATGAAAGGGTTGTAAACATTCTTTAGCAACAGGCAGGATTTTTTTAATCTCTTTCGAAAGGGGAACACCGACAAACAGCCGCTTAGTGTCCTCATTCATTCAAGGAGAGACGGGTAATATTCAGCGCAGCGGTAGCAGTCATTTCTCTGTGGATTTTCCTGCCAAAATTCAAATTATACTGTTTGACTTTTGAATTCTGCGGAGTGATGAGGGCAATGTACACCAACCCAACCGGTTTTGTTTTAGTCCCACCTGTAGGGCCGGATATACCGGTAGTGGCAAGACCAATATCTGCTTGAGTTTTTTCACGAATACCTTTTGCCATTTCTAGGGCAACCTCACTGCTGACTGCACCGAATTTATCCAGAGTTTCTGGCAATACTCCCAAAACAGATTGCTTTACCTCATTTGAATAAGCTGTCACGGTTCCTGCATAATATTTTGAAGATCCACCAACATCTGAAAGACGCTTCCCGATGAGTCCGCCAGTGCAGGATTCTGCAGTTGCAATGGTAAGATTTTTTTTTCGTAAAGCCTGCCCTAAAACTTCCTCCAGTTTATCCTCATTCAGTCCGTAGGCAAAAGGTGCCATTGCTTTGGTGAATTTTTCCGAAACCTGTTTCAGATTGGCGGTAGTATCTAATAGGTTAATGCGAAAAGAGACTCCCGTATAATGGGGCAGAAATGCAAATTTGAAAGTGCTTTTATACTCTTCAATTAAATCCTGTACTTGTTCAGCTAATTTACTTTCCATCACTCCTGCAGTTTTTATGGTAACCTGCTTTGCCTGAGGTGTTTTTTTTAAAAATCCAGGGATGATATGGTTGTTTACCATACCCTTCATTTCACCGGGAACACCGGGCATAATAAAAATATGGGATTCATTTTTATGATAATGTAGTCCTAATGCAGAACCATTTTCATTGGGAATGGAATCAGCCTGTTTTAAAACCATTGCCTGTGACTTATTATTTTCAGGCATCTTCTTTATGCGTTTTTCAAACCGGGATTTCAGTAGCTGATAGTAATCTTCATCCAGATAATATTCATCATCAAATAATTGGCGGAAGGCTTCTTTGGTTGTATCATCATGGGTGGGGCCCAATCCGCCGGTAACAAATATATAGTCCAATTTGCTATCAATGAGGTTTTGTACCTGAATTTTAATTGCTTCTACATCATCGCCGACTGAAATTTTCTTGCGGATATGAATATCATAAGGCAGCAATATCTGTCCCAACCAGGAGGAGTTGGTATCAACAGTGAATCCTTGCAGCAATTCATCACCGATGGTGAGAATGGCAGCATTCAAGAGAGGGTTTGAATTCCGGTAAGGATAAGGAGAGTGAGCAGTCCGGCGAGGACATCATCTATCATAATTCCCCAACCACCGGGGAGATTCTGAGAGCGATGAATGATAGATGGTTTCAACACATCAAAAATTCTAAACAGAATAAAAGCCCCTATATACAATCCAATGCTGTGAGGCAACATAAACAGGGCGATACCCATGCCTGCAGCTTCATCAATGACTACTTCTGAGGGATCATGTTCCTTTTTATATATTGCAGCCTGCCCTGATGCAAAAACGCCGAAAATTACGAGAAAAATTATTACTATGCCCTGAATAACCCAATTCATTGGCAAAAACAGCCAGAGAATTAAGGTTGCCAAACTGCCGGCAAATCCGGGTGCAATGGGTGCTTTTCCAATGGAAAACAATGTGGCAGCAGAGTACCAGAGATTCATCTGTTAAAGAAGATATTCCCTAAGGTTTTATAATTATGATAGAAATAGTGCAACCCAGTATAAAAAGTAATTGCTGTAGTAAACACCATTAAAAGATACAGTGTGGAAGAAACGGCATTCACATCAGGTAATTCAACCTGATAAGAATTTAAAATCAGAAAAATTAAAATAAAGGTGATTGTTAGAATTTGCAGGGAAGTTTTGAATTTACCCAGTTTACTGGTGATCATGGTTACCCCTTTATATTCCATGAGGGTTCGAAGAACAGTAACCAGTATATCTCTAAAGGAAATGAGGATAATCATCCACAATTTGACCGTAGTGGATAGGATTGGTAGAAACATAAATCCATAAAAAGCTGAGAGTACCAAAAATTTATCAGCCAATGGATCAAGAAAAGTCCCGATTTTTGAAACATTATTATATTTCCGTGCTAAAATGCCATCATAAGCATCTGTTACAGAAGCCAGGATAAATACAATTAACGCCAGCAATTTGCCATGACTGAAATCAGCAAAAAGACAGTACAAAAATACCGGAACCAGTAAAATTCTCGTAGAGGTTAGGAAATTTGGCAGCCATTTTAAATTCATACTTCTTCTGCAACCTCCACCCGATTATTTATTGACTTTGTTAAGGTGGCATCATCCACATATTCTAGGTGACCGCCTACAGGTAGTCCTCGCGCTAAGCGGGTTAATTTTACCGGAAAGTCCTGCATAATTTGTGAAAGATACAGGGCAGTGGTGTCTCCTTCAGCGCTTGCATCTGTGGCAATGATAACTTCCGATGCATTGCGGGCTCTTTCTAAAAGAGAGTCAACATTCAGGTTATCCGGACCGATACCATCAAGAGGTGCTAATAATCCGCCAAGTACATGGTAAACACCGTTAAATCCTGTTTTTTCCAGCAGGTAAATATCTGGCGGATCTTCACAGACACAGATTAGGGAGTTGTCCCGAGAATTGTCTGAGCAAATTTCACAGAGGGTATCCTCAGCAATATTATGACAGGATGCACAGGTATTTATTTTACTTTTTACATCCAGTAGTGCCTGTGAAAAGGATTCAATTTCCACAGAGTTGGCTTTCAACACATGTAAACCGAGACGGTGTGCTGTCTTTTTACCAATACCTGGGAATTTGGTAAAGGATTCAATCACTTTCACCAAGGTGGAAGGAAGCCCTTTCATTACATCCCCGGAAGTTTCATTTTCCCCATCATTCCGCCGGTGACTGAGTTCATTTTTTCTTCTGCGGCTTTCCCTGCGTTTTGCAAGGCTTGATTCACAGCAGCCATTATCATATCTTCGATCATTTCTTTATCTTCTTCCAAAATTTCAGGATCAATATCCAACGCCACCATTTCTTTATGACCGTTCACTTTGGCAGTAACCATGCCTCCGCCAGCCTGTCCTTCAATTTCAATTGCGTTTAATTCTCCCTGGGCTTTTTCCATTTGGCTCTGTAATTCCTGAGCCTTCTTTATCATTTTTGCCATTCCGCCTTTTGGTATCATGTTGTCTCCTATCTGATTATTTCGCCTTCAAATGTTTCTATTACCTGTGTAAATAAGGGATGTTCCGAACTTTCAGGTTTTTTCTTTTCAGTTTTTAATGCATTGCTTTCTTCAATGTGGAACTTTACTTTGAATTTCTGCTTAAAAAATGCATGTAAAACGGACTCAATTAAAGAGGTATCCTTCTCTAAAGTTTTCACATGGAAACGATGTCCGTTAACAATTTTTAATTGCAGTACCATATCCTTAAAATCCTTCAAATTTGCATCTTCAAGAAAATGAGCAATCTTCGAATTTTTTTCCTCCATAGATTTTAATATTTGAGGCCATGCCTGCCGGATATCTTCTAAATTGAGAGGTTTCTTTGAGACAGTTTCAGGATTTACTTTTTCCTCAGTAGTTGTTTTTTCAACAGGGAGAGGCGTTTTTTCTTCCTCCGTTTTCATTTCCGAACGAGGATTCTGTGGTGGTATATCCTCTATGTCCACATCTGGTTCAGAGATTTTTAATGCTTTTGCCCCAGGTTTTTTTACCTGAATATTTTGAGGAGAATTCCCTGATAACAGCTGTGAAATATTGATGCTTGAATCCAGCAGAGCAAATTTCATAAAGAGAGCTTCCAGAGAGATTAGAGGCTGCTGCATAAATTTCAAATTGGATTCATATTGAAGGGAAATATCCAACATTCTCAAAAAATCTGCCGTAGAGAGAGTACATTGAGTGTCCAGCCAGTTAATACTCTTTTCAGAAAAATGTTTTTGGGGAACACCAGAAGTATGGAGCATACAATTTCTGAAAAACTCATTCATCCCTGAAATGAGATCAGAAATAGCATAACCTTCACTCACCAAATGGTTCAAGCTCCCTATCAGGCTTTTGCTGTCCTTTTTTTGAATCTGCTGCAAAATATCTAAAAATACATTTTCGTCAATTATACCTAAAACATCCCGTATGGTATCTAAATCCAATCCATTTTCTGCGTAGGCAATAACCTGATCTAAGAGACTGAGGGAGTCGCGCAGACTTCCGCTGCCTTTTTGAGCTATGAGCTTAATCCCTTCAGGGTCATATTCCTGAGATTCGCTTTCCAAAATTTTTATGAGAAATGCTTCAATTTCACTTTGAGCAATTGACTTGAAATCAAAACGCTGAGTACGGGATAAAATGGTAGCGGGGACTTTGTGGGAATCCGTTGTTGCCATAATGAAAATCACATGAGGTGGAGGTTCTTCCAAAGTTTTCAGAAGTGCATTGAAGGCCGGTCCCGTCAGCATGTGTACTTCATCAATGATGTATATTCTATATTTCCCCTTGTTAGGAGGATATTTTACTGCTTCCCGCAATTCTCGAATTTCATCAATCCCCCGATTGGAAGCTCCGTCTAATTCCTGTACATCCAAACTGCTGCCCTGAGTGATTTCTACACAGGTAGAACAGGTGCTGCAGGGGTTATTATTCTTTACCTGTTCACAATTAAGAACTTTAGCAAGAATTCGGGCGGTTGTGGTTTTTCCTACTCCACGGGGACCTGCAAAAATATAGCCGTGCGCAACTCTGTCCATACCCATAGCATTTTGCAGGGTTCGGGTTACATGACTCTGCCCCACCACTTCATCAAAGTGTTGGGGTCTCCATTTTCGTGATAATACTTGATAACTCATAGATTGAAAGAGAATCTGTGCACCGGCAGTTGTGTTTTCTGTTTAATTGATCTGGAATACAGCCAGCTCAATTCCAGGATTTTACGGCACATAAACCAAACTTCTACCGCTGCTTCCTCCCGGACCTGACGGGATTTAAAACAGGTTTATTGCGTAAAGCTGAAACTTTCAACACCGCTTATACCCCATTTCAATTTCAGCAAAACCCTTCTACCGGCATTCAATCCTGCGTAAGCGGATTTCAGGTTACAGGGAACCGCTAGCTCCCCATCTAGCACAGATATAAATTTACTTGTTTTCCTAAATCGGAAGGGTTGCAAATTTAAAGGGATTTCAAGGTAATTCGGGAAGAAAATGACAATTTTAATTTGCTCCTAATTTTGACAATTCAATACTGTATCCCGACTTGGTATAAATGGTGCCATGATTATCAAAATCTGATTCATCTTCAATGATGGCTTGGGGTTCTTCCAGATTGAAGCGCCAGAGAGCCACCAAAGAATCATAATAGGAATACCGGTAATAATCACCAAATTTATTGGGATGCTGTACCTGAAACTGGATGGTGCTGTCTGCCAAGGGTGTATTCCACACCCGAACCTCATCAATATAACCATACCAGAAATTTTCCAATATAGTTCGGGACTCATTTGCCATAGCACCGATAGTTAAAGTTGAACCTGAGACATCAACGCCGGTATCCGTTGAGGCGGAAAACTCTGAATCATTTACAGAGAATCTATATCCTCCCGTATCTGAAAAGGTAAAGGTAAACAGATGAAACTCATTTCCTTTAGACCAGTCCACGCCTGTTAATTGAGTTGAAAATACCATAGAATTCACGATAGTAGTGCCATATTCGGGATTGCCTGCATCTCTGAAAAATGCCAGTTTAGTGTTATTGTTTTCATCAATGATTGAAAAGAGGGCCGGAGCTTCTGATATACTTAATTCTCCCCCGGATGCCCAAAATTGAAGTGTAAAATCTCCTCCTCCCAGCTTCAGACTGTCAAGGTGGTTGGTTTCCATCCAACTTCCCCCTTTAAATAAGAGACTGTTATACAGGTTGTTTTGGGTTACCAAATCAATACAGCATACGAACAGCAATGGAAATAGGAGAAATGATTTTTTCACGGTAATGACCATCCGGAAACATAATTACTGAATTGCCGCCTGCCATTAATATCCACCACTGCTACAGGATAATAAAAAGTTGTCCCGCTTTCGGCGTTTCTATCCATGAAATGGTCAATCGTCTGTTCAGGAATAACTGCAATACGGAAAGCCCTCGTATGATCTTCTTCAGGTGATCTCCAAATTTCATATTGGTAGAAATACTGGCTGGGGCTTCCCGGAGTCCAGGAAACTTTTATATAGCCTTCCCTGTTAGTGGTAACATATGAGGAGAATATGGAAATTTTAGAGAGTTTTGAAAAATCAGTATAATTATAAATATAACTGCTGCGTTTGTAGGTTTCTGCCCAGGTTTCTAAAAGGTAGTAGTAGGAAAAATCTCCGGAGGTTTCCTGCACTGCAGAATCAATAAAGGTACTGTCTGTTAAATCAAAATCTCCCAACTTAACACAATTAGTGCAGGATTGGGGATTTAATAACTCGTTTACTTCATTTTTCTCAGCCCTGTATAAACTGTATTTGGTGAAGTTTTCCTTCGGTTCGTAGGTGGGCGTCCAGTAAATCATTCGTTTGTATTTATTGATTTTTATATCAGTAAAAGGTTCATTATCATTCCATACCCCATTTGAGTCAAGGTCGGTAAAGAATTCATACTCGTCCCAAATGCCATTGCCTTCTTTTACAACTTCTATTTCCATTGTAAAATTATTCGCTGCGAAAACAGGACGGGTGAAAATTTGAACTGTGTCTGTATATTCAATTCCATCCCTGGTGAGATTTACCTGAATATCTCTGAACTCACCGGGATACATATCCGTATATTCATAATAGGATTCGGTAGTTGAATTTGACTGTCCACTCTTTAAATCCGTTAAGGTTGCAGCACCATCTCCTCCGTTCCAATTCAGGGATGCTAAGGTGAGGTGTGCACCTGAGTCATAATTCCTTAAGTTTATTGTATACAAAGGAGAGGGAAGGTCAGGAGGTAGATTAAAGATGAGTTGTGTTGAATCTTCGGTACAGCTGTAAAAAATCAGGCTGCACAATATAAAAATACGACTACTCATTGAGGACATGGTAACTGAGGTTTTTCTTCCGGGATTGAAAACTTTCAATTTTTTTCATGACGGGTAAGGGATCATTCCCGGTAGATTCTGAATTCCTTAACTCCTCTCTTAAGGCATCAATTTGGTTACTTATCCAGTTTTTTTCCATACGGAGTACACATTCCTGTGCATTTTCCATAGTAGCATTAAAGTTATCCAAATCAAAAAGTAAATCTGCCAGGAGTCTTCTATCCTTATCCTCTTTCAACTCATCCATGACTACTCCAGCCTGCGGCGTATTATCCGAATGTAAATGTATATAAACTTTCTCAAATATGTCCTGTGATTGGGTGGATGTAAACCACTCCAAATTCACAAATTCAAAAAGATATTGACGGATTTTTTCATCCTTAACAAAACAAAGGCGCAACAGATCATTTTCTAGTAATTGGTTCTTTTCCGTTTGAAACTGATTAGTTGATTCTGCCTGTTGCCGAAATTCTGCCTGCCTTTTTTGTCTGTTTAATGAGGACTGTAAGGTATGAAAGATTGAATCTGCACTGACGCCTATAATTTCACTTAGGCTGCGGGCATTCAGTTCTCGAAATACGGGATCCTTCATCTGTACCAACTCTAAAATTACTTCATGTATAAAAGCTGACTTTCCCGCATTGGACTCAAGATCACCTGTATAATGCTGAAAGTGAAAAGGTAATAGTTGCATAGCATTTTCCACAGCTTCCAAAAAGGGTGCTGGTCCTTGTTCTTTCACCCAGTCATCAGGATCCAGTCCTTGAGGAATACTTACAATCTTGGGAGTAATTCCAGCTCTTAGCAACACATACCCCGCCCGAATAGCTGCAGCAATACCTGCCTTATCTCCATCATACGCCAGACTGACCTCATTGCAGAATCGTTTTAGCTGAAGGGCATGGTCATCGGTAAAAGCAGTGCCGGATACTGCCACAATATTTTCTATTCCACCTTGGTAAAGTTGGAGAAAATCAAAATATCCTTCCACCACAATTGCGGAGCCTGCATTACGGATGGCTGTTTTACTTTCATGCAGTCCATAGAGTATTTTACTTTTGAAATAAATGGGTGTCTCAGGGGAATTCACATATTTAGCAGGGTCATCACTGTTATAGACTCTTCCTGCAAAGGCAGACACCTTGCCTGATGCATTGAAAATGCTGAACATAATTCTGCTTCGAAATCGGTCCATATATCCGTTTTTGGTATCAATGAATAGACCTGATTGCTTCAGGGCTTCTCCACCTATCCCTGACGCACGAAAGAGTTTTAACAGCACATCTTTTTGGTTGGAACTGTAACCTAATTTGAATTTCTTTATAGTATCCCGGCTAAGTCCTCTTTCCTCCAAATGTTGGAGGACTTCCAATCCATCATCTTTTCCCAGGTTTTTCAGATAGTAGATTGCCGTTTTTTCATGGATGTCAAATAATTGACTGATGAGATCTTGTGAGCGGCCCGGTGTTTCTTCTAATTGGAGATCAATGCCATATTGGTCTGCCAATTGTTTCACTGCATCTACAAAGCCCAGGTTTTCAATTGCCATGATGAAATTAATGGAGCCTCCACCGGCACCGCAGCCGAAACATTTATATATCTCCCGTTGCGGGTTTACAGAAAAGGAAGGGGTTTTTTCACCATGAAAGGGACAGAGTCCGAAATAATTCCTTCCCCTTTTTTTCAAATCTACATAACCAGATACTACTTCCAGAATGTCTGCAGTACTGCGGATTTGTTCGATGATCTGCTCAGAAATGCGTGCCATTGAGGAAGGAAAATTACAGCAATCTGCCAGTTAGAGACAGCGGTTTTGTTTTTTCTATGGGAGAGATAAATTCATCAAATTATCAACTTTAGTGTCAAGTATAGTTAAGCACATGGAATTCCAAAAAAATTGATTCCAATGTAGTAGTATCCCCGATTAGATTTTCCAATCTTAATATTAATAAATTGAACCTTCTTCGATATATCATAATTCCGGTTTTTACCCTTTTCCTGATTGTGGGTCTTAATTTTAAATTTGTCAACATCCCTCCACTTGGTAAATTCTTAGACCCCTACCACGGATACTTATCTCTGATCGGTAGGGACGATATCACTCACCTGGATATCAACTATGCAGAACTTACTGCTCCTGTTACTATTAAATTCGACTCCCTCCGCATTCCCCATATTTTCGCTGAAAATGAGGAAGACCTTTACTTTGCCCAGGGTTATGTCATGGCATTTGACCGCCTCTGGCAGATGGAATTCCAAACTCATGCAGCAGGTGGTAGAGTTAGTGAAATTATTGGAGAAAAAGCCCTCCCCTATGACCGATTTCAAAGACGGATTGGTATGGTCTACGGTGCAGAAAAGGGATTGGCAGAAATACAAAAAGATCCTGTATATCCTAACCTTTTGGCATTTACAAAAGGAGTGAATGCCTTTATTGAATCTCTCGGCGTGAATGATTATCCCTTAGAATATAAGATTCTGGATTATACACCTGAACCATGGACACCCCTGAAAACCAGTTTGCTCCTTAAATACATGGCCTGGATGCTAACCGGCCAAAGTAATGACTTGGTCTATACTCGATTATTAAATGATTTCGGAATAGAGGTTGTAAACAATCTTTACCCTGTCTTCCCTAAAGATTTTGAACCCATTATTCCCAGGGGAACCAATTTTAATTTTGGGATGAAAGATATTCTTCACCCCGCTTCTTTTTATAAAACCCAGGCTGATACATCGGACATTTTGATCAGGGAGTTGGTGAATTCCTCCCATCTTTTTAATGCAGGGGGATTTGAGGGAATTGGCAGCAATAACTGGGCAGTACATGGCTCCCGCACGAAATCAGGGAATGCTATATTAGCTAATGATCCTCATTTAGGGTTGAGTCTTCCCTCCATCTGGTATGCCATGCACTTACACTGCCCCACTATGAATGTGATGGGAGTGACTCTTCCCGGGGCTCCGGGAATTATTTTGGGTTTTAATGATAACATATCATGGGGTTTCACCAATGGTTATGATGATGTGATGGACTGGTATGATATACAATTCAGGGATAACCAGCTTCAGGAGTATTGGTATGGAAACAGCTGGCAAAAAACCACCAAAGTTATTGAAGAAATAAAAATCCGTGGTGAAAAATCCTTTTTCGACACTGTCACCTATACCCACCACGGTCCAATAGTTTGGGACCGTATGAACCAAACGCTTCCTGGAGGGGAAAATAATATTCCAAATAAATTGCGGCAGACTTCACCAGGGAGGGCATTACGCTGGCTGGCACATGATCCTTCCAATGAGCTGAGATCATTATATCTTGTAAACAAAGCAGAAAATTATAATGATTTCGTAGAAGCTTTGAAATTTTTCACCTGTCCCGGTCAAAATATTATCTATTCGGATACAGAGGGTAATATTGCAATTTGGCATGCAGGAAATCTACCTGTGAAATGGAAAGGGCAGGGTAGGTTCATTATGGATGGAAGTGATCCTGCATACGACTGGCAGGAAAGAATTCCCCATGATGAAAAGGCTCACAGTTTAAATCCCAGTCGAGGTTTTCTTAGTTCAGCGAATCAACACCCCGTAGATGAAACCTACCCTTATTATATGTCTGAGTTTTTTTGGCATTCTTACCGTGGTGAGCAAATAAATAAGAGGCTTTCTCCTCTCAAGTCAGCATCCCTTGAAGAGATAAGAAATATTCAACTGGACAATATTAGTGGTCGCGCGAGAAATCTTCTTCCCGTTTTTCTTTCAAAAATTGAGAAGTTTTCTTTAAACACATCCGCAAAAAAATGGGCTGCACTTTTGAAGGAATGGAACTACAGCTACGATGCTCTGTCTGTTGAAGCTACCTTTTACGATCACTGGGAAAAGTTATTTGAAAAAATGGTCTGGACTGACAACTTTGGACAAGATAATCAACGCTATATCTGGCCTTATTTTAATTCTTTGGATGAACTGGTCCGTTACAACCCTGAATCCCATTGGTTTGATGATACGGGTACAACGGAGGTCGAAACGCTATCAGATTTATGCTACCGCTCCTTTAGTGAAACTGTTGAAAAATTTGGAAACATGGA
Source organism: Fidelibacterota bacterium (assembly GCA_030747125.1). Taxonomy (GTDB): domain Bacteria; phylum Fidelibacterota; class Marinisomatia; order SCGC-AAA003-L08; family D37C17; genus D37C17. Next base: position 21,807 of record JASLLI010000012.1, read on the forward strand.
AAAGTTTGGTATAGAAAAATTGCAATGGCAATATAATAGGCAGACCGATTTGAATCATTTAGCAAAAATCCCGGGGATGGGACGCATCAATTTACCCACATCAGGAGCGCCGGATATTGTAAATGCGACGGGAGAAACTTTTGGTCCATCCTGGCGTTTTGCCATTGAAATGGGAGAACGAAAAACGGTGTATGGAATTTATCCCGGAGGTCAATCCGGGCATCCCGGAAGTATATTTTATGATAATATGGTGGATGACTGGGTTATCGGAAATTATCATTTACTATCGTTTCCTCATTCACCTGAGGAATTGACAGGTGTATCGTTCGTCTGGAAACCGAAATAATGAAGAAAATCCTTTTACTGTCACTACTGCTGTTGTGCATTCTTCCTTTTACACCCTGGTATATCATTGCATTGGCTATGGGTTTTAACGGGTGGATATCTTCTTCAAAAAAAGAGGCTCTCATCTCTGGAGGAATAATCACTTCCATCGCTTGGTTACTGCCTTTAATTTGGGGTTATTTTTCAGGAGGGAAATTACTCATGGAAAGAGTAAGTACTATGCTGGGGATACCTCATCCGCTGCTGCTCATTTGTATATCCATTTTGCTAATTTCTGTTGTGGGATTGCTAAGTTCACTAAGCGGATATTTGAGCAGGAAGGTGGTTAATGAGTTTTCCTTCTAAACCCAATTAATCCAATTATAAATATAAACAGAATAAACAATCCGGCTTTTTGTCTGCCGGGATAGTCAATGGAAGACCTGGCTTCCATGATAAAGTTTTCGTCACTGAAATTTTTCAGGTTGAATGACCAGAACAGCGTGTCACCGGACAAAGTATCTGCATTTGAATGTTCAAGCATACCAGGCAATACCAATCTGAAATCAAACTGGTCATCAATTAAATCCAATGTAATTTCCAGCTCATCTTCCAATGTTTTAAATATTGTATCCATCTGATCATAATTTTCAGGAGGTACGGGCTGCATGATAATATCTAGCCCTTCATTTTTGTAATACTCAAAATCCTCAAAAATTTTGGAATCGCTCACCGCTGCTAAGTCAATCTCCACCCATTCTTTTAATTCTGCCCGAATAATTGGTTTGGTATTCCATTCTACATCGGATTCACTGAGTGTTTGAGAAAGAAGAAAGTAGAGTGATTCTTTTAACCATCCTTCAGGTGGATTTTCACTGTTTTGAATGAGTTCATTTACCAGTGGATATTTTGAATGCACCCCTCTTCCTTCAATGGCAGCATAAAATGAAAATGTCTCAATAAATACCCAATTTCTGTGGATCACCCTAATAGGATGTGAGATGAGTGATTCCATATAAATGGAATCTCCCTCAAAAAAAGTATCTGGAAATTTTTCATTCCTTTTAAAATTCCTGTGTGCTGTATAATCAAATGTCTCTGCTTCACTGTCTCCGAAGGTGGTGTGAGTGTCCCACTCCTTACTTTTTGGTAGAGGGAAATCAAAGTCTGTTAAATCGTTTTTATCTCCATGGGCTTTATATTTTACCTCGTAATTCCCTTCCGGTGAAACTGTGAATAGAAACTGATGTTCAACGCAGGCTGACAATAAGATTGAAAATATTAATAATAGATTTCTCATGTTTTATACATTAACCATCGGCTAATTCCAGGTGATCTGACGGATAAACTACATTTCCTTTGTTTAAAATATTATTTGGATCAAATGCCTCTTTACATCTTCTGATTTGTTCTGCTGCATCCTCTCCATAACATTTAAGAAAGTCGGGGCGTTTTCTTTTTCCCGTACCATGTTCAGCGGAATACACGCCTCCCAGCCTGGCAGATTCCTCTACAATCTTATCATACAATACTATTGCTTCTTTCTGTCTGGATTTTGAGGGTATCATGTGAAAGTGTAAATGGCAATCTCCTAAATGCCCAAAAAGGAGGTATTCCATATTTTCATCACGTAATATAGAATGGGCAGAGTTTAAGAATTCACCAAAATTTTCAGGAGGCACTATCGTATCCGTAAGTATGCTCCAGGTATCCATCTGTCTGGTCTTTTCCAACGCATTGGCTGGTATGGAATGCCTAGATTCAAAAAATCTATTCCAATTTTCCGGATTGTTCAATGACAAAATCCTGTCTTCCTGAATTCCACAACATGACTTTTCAAGTATTATTAAATACTTTTCCGCTGCTGCTTCAATCTCTTCATTAAATAATGGAATTTGCAGATATATCCCAACCTCATTGTCATCTTCAAAAAGATAATTTCGGTTATCCATGTAGTTTTGGCAGTTATAACCAAAGTACTCCAGAGCACTTACATTGGATAGATCCCCTCCCCAATATTGAGACAGATATTGGTGAAAGTCCACAGCCTGTTTTTCTCCGGGAAGGGTAAAAAACAGTTCCAGAAAATCCTTTGGTTTGGGTTTAACTTTAAAGGTTACTGATGTAACTATTCCAAAAATTCCTTCAGAGCCAACAATGAGATCAACAAAATCCAACACACCCGAATCATTTGAAAAAACACCGCTTGCATTTTTTATTTCAGGGCGGGGGTAAGTTGGTATTGGAAGTGTTTTTTCACCCTCGGGAAATTGTAGAAAAAATACCCCATTTTCTGAAATGTGTTCATTTCTTTTAGCCGTTATTTTGCAGCCTTGAGGAGTGATAATTTCCAACCCTTCCGTCCAATAGCGGGTGGCGCCCTGTGGACCGGGAACAAATCCCGATGCATTGCAGGATATAGTACCGCCAACCATTGCTTCATTTCGGCTGGTGGGGTCAACAGGATAGTGCAGCATATTTTGTGATTGCAGCAATACCTCTTTCCGCATTTCTTCCAGATAAATCCCAACCGGAGAGCAAATGGTGTGTGTATCTAAATTTAAAATGGGAGAAGGAGATTTTAATTTTTCCATTGACAATACTCCACCTCCATTGGGTGTAGCGCTACCGGTTAAATTGGTTTTTCCTGCAACAACGGTGAGAGGATGACGGCTTTGATGGAAAACTGCTAATGTCATTGCAGTCTCAATTTCATTTTTGGGTCGGCATACCAATTCTGCCCGGCCCTCCATGTTGGAACTATCCCTGTCATATCCCTTGGTTATGTCTCCGTCCATCGTGGCATTTATTCCCAACTCATTCAATAGAGTACACAATACCGTCATGGTTGAGTTTTCCTCTACACGGGATTCAATTTTGGATCTGACTTCAGAAGATATTATGTGCTGTACTGGTATTCTGTTGGTACTCATTTCACTCAAACAAGAGTTTCAATTTTATCTAATTCTTACTGCCTGTTAAATTACTCCCCAATCAAGTATTAAATTAAATGAAACTTAGCGGACTCGACTTTTTAATCTATTCCACTCGGTTTCTAAATAAAAATAATCAATAATATTCTGGTGAGATATCTCCGTTTTGCCTTTAGGCAAGACCTCTAATCATGTTAAAAATTCCTGAAGAATTCGTAAGAAATATCCTCTTTTGGATACAGGAGAAACGCTGGCTGCTCATCATCGCCTTGATGGGAATAGTTCTCTATCAGCTGCCTTATCCTGATAATATTTCGCCTGAAGGATATCGTACCCTCATCCTCACCCTGATAGTTATTGGGCTCATACTTACGGAGCCTGTACCTCTGCCGGCTGTGGCTCTTCTCATCGCCATTCTGGAAGTTGCTTTTCATATTGCTCCCGCTGCGGAAGTTGCAAAGTCCTATATGAATGATTCTGTCTTTTTCATAATGGGGTCCCTTATGATGGCAGTTGCTATTGTGCATCAGGGGCTTGACACCCGCCTGGCACTTGGAATTATCCGTCTCACTGGAAATAATGTGAAACATATAGTGCTGGGATTTACCTGTATCTCTGCTCTGCTCTCTTCCTTTATAGGTGAACATACAGTGGTTGCAATGATGCTGCCTGTAGGGTTATCTCTGGTTAGAAATTGCAGTCATCAGAAACCGATTCCGAATTTAACTGCACTCATTCTTTTCAGCATCGCCTATGGATCCACTGTGGGAAGTATTGGTACACCTTCCGGCGGTGCACGTAATGCCATCATGCTGGAGTATTGGCGAACCATCAGTGATGCTGGTATAAGCCTAACTTATTTTCAATGGATTATAATGGCATACCCCATGGTGTTGATAGGCATGGTGGGAACAGCATTCATGCTGCAGGTAGTCTTTAAACCTGAATTCAACCGAATGGACACTGCCATCAGGCGATTGAAAATTCAGGTTGCTCATAAAGGAAAGATCACCGGAAACGAAATTCTCACCATTATCATTTTCGCTTTAGTATTTCTCTGTTGGGTTTTTCTCAATGAACGCTATGGGCTGGGAATTATTGCAATTTCCGGCGCTTTTCTCTATATGGCTACCGGACTGGTGGAGTGGAAACAGGTAAGTCAAAATACCAACTGGGGAGTCATTCTTCTCTTTGCAGGAGTTATCTCCTTAGGGGTTCAAATGAAAAACACAGGCACAGCCGAATGGATTGGCAATTCACTCATGAGCCAATTTGCCTTTCTTATGGATCAGTTTTCCTTTATTCCCTATGTTTTAAATATTCTTCTCACCACCATCATGTCAAACATTATGAGTTCCAGCGGAACCGTTGCTGTGTTGGGGCCCATTACCCTCAGCATGGGGGGTGAACCCTTATACATGGGAATGACTACTGCGATTTCATCTGCATTTGGATATTTTTCTGCCATTGCTGCACCGGCATGTATGATCATTTACTCTTCTGGGTTGGTAAAAATAACTGATTTCCTGAAAGCAGGTTGGCGTATGGCACTCATGTCAATTGGTACTCTTCTCATTTTATATTATTTTTATTGGCCCCTGGTGGTCAGGTTCACCAATTTTAAATAGGAAACAATTATTATGAAGTTTTTACTGGCTATAAAAAATACAGAATCAGACTCTAGAAATATATTGGATATAGGGTGTAAGATTGCTGAAGGATTTTCAGCAGATCTAACTATTTGCTATATTGGGAAAAAATCTCAATCTCTAATCGAGGGAGATGTAAATCTTGCCAGAAAATCTTTAGCAGAATGGAATATTCATCATCCCGGTTTGGAAGTATTGGAATGGGCATACTCTGTACTAAAAGAAAAAGGGTTTGCCGATGATACAGAATTTAATGTGCAGAATCTGGTTGAAGAGGAAGGTCGGATTCGCATGGTTCTCCCTATGCAGGGGAATTATCAAATCCGTCTTGTTCTAAGAGAAGGTGAACTTCTTACGGAATTAAATCGAGAAGTTAAACGTGGTGAATTTGATCTGGCTATTTTAGGAGCACCAGACAGAAAACGTATGACCCATAAATTTGCTCAGTTTCTGGAAACCAGCATATTTTTCGTGAAAAACTTTCAACCTCATTGGAAGTATAAAATTCTGCTCTGTGTAGATGATTCCAGAGCTACCAAAAGAGCTGTCATTTTCAGCACCAGAATTTCTAAACAGTTTAACGCCCCCATCATTTCTTTAACAGTGAGTAAAACTTCTTTTTTTGGAAAGGGGTACCGCAATGCTCATTCTTGGGCTGAGCGCTATTTGAAAAGAGTGGGGATACCCTTTGAGTCCAAGTTTTCAAGCGGTGACCCTGTAGAGGTATTTATTCAGGAAGCCGGATCAGACCATATCATCATCATGGGCAAGGCTAAGGGTAGTGAACTGTTGCAATTTGCCAGAGGCAGCAAACCTATTCATACGGCACAACAGGCAAACTGCCCTGTTTTGTTAGTGCAGTGAAGTTTTACCGCACTGCCCTACTCAGAGCAATAAACTCGTAACCTTCCCTTTTTAATTTGGGAATTTCTTCTTTTAAAACTTCTAAGGTAACCGGTTTCACATGGCCAATACCAACTGCAATGTCCATGCTGTGAGAAAGCATTACCAGACTGTCTAAATTTGCTTTAATACTTTGTCTGTTTTCTTCATGATCTAAAAATACCTGACGAAGCTGCACTGGTACTCCATACCTTCGCATGGTAATATAACCTCTGCTCTCAGGATTGGTAAAACTATCCAGGAAAATTTTATCTAATTTTTTCAGGCTGCGGGCAATATTCTTCATTAATTGCAGGTTTTCCGTGGCTTTTGATCCCTGATGATTATTCATTCCTACTGCGGTAGGAATCTCTTCAAAAGCCGACCTTATCATTTCTTCAACTAACTGCTCATTTAGTCTCTCATGGAGAGAGTTTGTGTAACGGTTATATTCCTCTTCATAGGATTCCATAGGCATGTGGATTATGGTTTCAACCCCTCCATCTTCTGCCAATTCTCCAATAACTTTTGAATACGGTGCTGATGGAATAACAGCCAGAGTAATATTGGCATCCAGAGTGATAAATTCTTCAACCAATTGATTATGTACAAATCCAAAATCATCAATTACCAGGCAGATTTTTCCTTTAGGTTTGTTTCCTTCGGATATAAAATTAGAAGGATAAAAAAGTAAATAACCCAACCCTACACCGGTGAGCAGGGCAAGCAGAATTCGAATGATAGGTGTATTGTTCCCGGGGTGGGATTCAGCAGCGGGCATTAAAGATACCGGCGTACATCCAAAAATATTGGAGTCCCTAAAACAGGCGAATTTTCATGCAGATAAATTCCATAATGAACCTGCCAGCGGCGGTAATTAAATGAAAACCCCAAAGCATTTGCATTCTTATTTTCTGATAGTGTCCTGCCTGCTTTGAAATTAATCCATTTCCATTGAGTGGTAATCCCAATTCGGTATTCATTTTCAGAATTGACATTCAGAAAATCTGCCAATAGTGTGGACTTAATGATAGGCAGGTTAATTCCAACACCCAACCCTGCAGTGAGAGGAAAATCTGCTTTTTCGGAGTTTTTAAAAGAGACTCCCACATTTTGAAGAACTGCTCCAATTTTTATGTTTTCTGCCAAAGGAACCAGACTCCCAAAATCAAAACTTAATCCAGTGAGGTTACTTGTAAACAAATGTAAATAGTGAGTTTGTATTTTAAATCCGAAACGATAGGGAGTGTTAAAATGGTGGCTCAAAGAATATGCAGCGGATACCAAATGTACCCCAAATCTACCCAATGGAGAGTTATCAGGATTTTTATCCCAGAGTTCTAAGTCCTCTGCCCCCCAGGATTGAATACTGAAATGCTGCGGATACTTATCTCCCCAGTAATACACAGAGCGGGATCCCTTCATTTCCCCAAGCCAGCGGTTAAGAGAAAATTGCAGCGAGGGATGTGTAATTTTTTCCAGAGCAGGATTCAAAGATGGATCTATATTTCCTGCAATTCCTGCTCCGGTAGTGGACAGTATAGATGCAGATTGTGGAATTAACAATCCTTGCATCCCAATTGCCGATGCTAACGATAAAACGGGAACTACGAAAATTGCTATGTAAATTTTTCTCACCATATTATTATTTTAGGGATAAACTGAATATATTGCTTCCTCCTTCTCCAACGGCTCCAGGGAGAAATGCATAATCAAAATGAATATAGTTTCCTCCACTGATGCGGATGGGCATACCAAATCCAAAAGCAGGTTTTATGATTTTATTTTCACTTACCATCCCTATAGGTCGGGAACTCTCTGCCTGCCGACCACCAAGTCTGCATTTAAAACCGTTTCTGAAACCATATTCCATACCAAATCTGAGGCGGTAATTTAGAGGATTATTTCCCAAGTGTAGGATGTCTTCCTGAAGGAAAATTGACAAACCATTTCTCAGATACATTGCGCCAGACAAAATAAATTCTTTTGGTATTGTTTCCACAACTGAATGTTCATCCTCTGACACCTTATATTTCCAGGTATAGTTTCCGCTTAAATTTTTTGCAACTGCAGCTAAGTAAAGTCGATTATTGTGTTTATACAAAATCCCAATATCCTGAGTAATTCCCTTTCCTGTATAATCATCAGCTAGGGCCGGGAACATTACCCTGATATTTATTCCAATGGATACCTTTCGGGTAGGTGCTACCCCAAATGACAAAATACCTTCCGTCTCTTTAGCAGAATAGATTTCCGTTTTCATGTTCATTGCATCTCTACCTTGGATATTTTCAGTCCCCAATTGACGGAAGCCTATACCCATACCAGCTTTGGGAGGTAATTTTAAACCAATATGAACATTACTCACATACCGGTCTAATGATAATGCCTGATATGAAACACCAAATTGAGAGGAAGGAAGAGACGGCATGAGTGCCGGATTTGAAAATGCAGAGAATCCCTGAGTTCTATCAGCTGATAGTGCGCCTCCAAGAGAAACTTCCCGTGCATTGCTGCCGGAGCGCAGTCCGCTGCCTGCATAGCCGCCACCATAATCTGGCCTCGCCCATGCAGTAAGCACCATAAACACTATAATTGATTGATAAAGTTTCAATTGATAATTATCAGTTTAGTCCAATATGTTGTTTGACCCAGGGTTAATCTGCAAAAATACACTCCATTGACGGCTTTGTCTCCAAACTCATTTCTGCCATTCCAAAGAATTTCAGATTCGCTACCGTTCCCCAGAATATTCCCCTGAATCTGTGCAACCCTGTCCATGGCAAAGTCAAAAATATCAATCCTATTACTTTTCTGTGATGCATTGGGAAAGACAAATCGTACAAAGCCATCTCCATTAACCTGATTGTAATCATTGATAAAAAAGGGATTTGGATACACAGACAGAAATTCTTCCTCAGAGTTTGCATTATTTTTTTCCCAGAATCGGTACACGGTCCAACTGCTGCCATTGTCATTTGATTTTGCTAATCCGTCACCATTCCCCATCCAAAGTTCATCTGAAAGCTGGTTATGATACACAGTCATAGCAGATTCTGAAAGTAGTTCCTCACCTGAAGTATCGTCAACAGGCCTAAGATGCTTTTCCCAATGAATGCCGTCAATGGAATAATATAGGCCAGACTCTGCAGCTGCCCAAATACCACTGCTGTCTCCATACAAGTTATACACTTTTTCAGAAGAGCCGGAGGGCATGGTAGTATGCCAGGATTCACCGCCGTCATCGGTGTAACTTAATCCATGAAATTCTCCCTGAGAATCTGCAGCCCAGGTGATTGCCCAAAGTCTGGTTTTGTCTGTAAATTCCTGATGGGTGAACCCAAT
>JASLLI010000013.1 GCA_030747125.1 Fidelibacterota bacterium
ATAGAACTCTCCAAAATCATAGAGATACCTGCTGAAAGAAACCTTCCCTGCCAATTGATCATTTTTAGAGTCCCATAAGGGAAGAACACCAATGCCGTAATCATAACCGGGTACAAATCCATGATAAAACCGAATACCAGGAGTGAATCCATTATACTGATTATAACTAAAAAACCAAGGCAGCCAAAATATTTCCCGTTTATAATATTGAGGCTGGTCGAACACCCAAGTAAAAGTAAATGGTTTATAGGTAGCATTATTAGAACGGTTTACATCAGGCAGAGTCTCATCCGGATCAATGAGGATTGATTTGGTACCTTCAGGCAGGTCAATTAATTTTGAATTATCAACGGCTTCAACCCAATTTCGCTGAATCTCATTTCCTCCTGCATCATAATAGGCTGCCTGAAAAGGTACTGATAGGGTACCTTTATTGGTAAATATTGCCTGATTCTTTTTAAGTTTGACGGCATAATCCACCTTACCCGTTCTATAAAAAACATCATGTGTGTACCATCTCAGGTCTTTATCAGAATGCTTGGGGAAATAATGAAAAAAATCTTCAGGGTATGGATGCTTGAATTTCCAGTCATTATAAAAGTCCTGCATGATGAGATCAATATTGTCTTCTCCTAAATATTGAAGCAAATGCCATGAATACACAAAAGGTTTAGAATAACTAAGCCAATAATTGGTACGCCGTTTAAAACTATTTGAGGAAGTCTCCAAAGGTTCTTCATCTCCCAGTTTTATCCAGGAAGTGTATCCCACATATTCCATAAATCCGTATTTGAGGTTTTTCGCAATAGAAAAGGGACCTAACTTTTGTTGTGTCTTTTCATTCAGAATATACTTTCTTCCTAATTTACCATACTTTTTCTCCCAATAGCGGATGTTGTTAAACTCATTCAGTCCTTCATCCATCCACACATGGTCCCGCTCATTGGTGCCTAAAATACCGTAGAACCAATTATGCCCGACTTCGTGCATAATTACATTCTCTAAACGATGCTTTGATTTGGTAGTAGATATGACAGTGATATTAGGGTATTCCATACCGCCGCCGGCACTGAGATCGCCATCTACTGCTGTGATATGATTATAGGGATAATCTCCTAAAAATTTACTGTACCAATAGCCTGAATCATGAAGGTATTCTATAGAGTTCTCCCAAAGTTCTGCATTTTTTGGCAGGTACATGCTCCAGAGGGTTACCTCACGAGTAGAATCTGCCAGATAGAGCTCACCCTTACGAACAATCCATCTGGGGTCTGCGAACCAGGCAAAGTCATGGACATTTTCCTGATGAAAATGGAGGGTCTTCAGTTTACTTTTCTTTTTTTCATCCTTTTCCTCCTTATTGAAATGTGATGTGATTTTATCCCAATAGGATTTTTTCTTCTTCCCCTTTAACTTTTCCAATGCCTTTTTAAATTCCTTTTCCGGCAGGACATGCAGGGAGTCTCCCACAGTTGCAAGGGAATCCAACCAAGCATATTCTGCTTCTCCATTTATTAGGTCCCCCGTTGCCATGACACGGTACTCTTCGGGAAGGGTAATTTTTACATCAAAACTGCCAAACTCTGAGTAGAATTCTCCCATATCTAAATAAGGCATGGGATGCCAGCCCTTATGGTCATACACTGCAGGTTTGGGATACCATTGAGTCATTTCATAATGTTTACCTGTATGCCCCAACCGTGAAAACACTTTAGGAATTTTCAGATAGAAGGGCGTCTCAATTGTTATGGTCTGCCCCGGCAATAAGGTATTCGGCAAATAGACTTTCGCTACATCAATCCATTCCGGGTGGTATTCGAAGGTAGTCTCAACACCATCAATGGTAAAGTGAAGGCTGTCAATATAGCCTCTATCCTTTTCCTTTGAAAATAAAAAGGAAGTATGGAGAAAGCGTTCCTTTTGTTTGGCAAAAGCTGTTTCGTGATTTTTGTAGGCATTGGGCCAGAGGTGAAACCAAATAAAATTTAATTCGTCCCTTGAGTTGTTGGTGTATTGTATCGTCTCATGGGCAGAAATGGTATGGGCTGAATCATCCAGAGTGAGAGTTATATCATAAGCCACATGCTGCTGAAAGTAGTCTTCCCTTGCCAAAAGTAACCCTGCAAGGCTGAAAACCATGAAGTAATAGTGTATCATAAAGGTAATTGAGGTAATTAATTTAAGGGGGAAAAGTTAAACGGGGAAAATGGGACTCTGGTAAGTTTTTCTTTTTATTGATGTGAAATTTATTAACTCATTCCCTATAACCATTTCTAAAAGATGGAAGTTGAACTTGAGAAATCTCACTCTTTTTGATTGTAGAAGCAGGATTTACCCTGCCTACAAAAAAGGCATGAATTTTCGTGCCCTCAAATTATTAACTCACCCCCATCCCCTCTCTTTGAAAGAGAGGGGTGCCAAAGGCGGGGTGAGTTTTCGATTTATTTAACTAATCTCCTGTTGGAATCCAATAATCTGGTTTTGAAGATTTTTTCCGGATACTTTACTGCCTGCCAGCATAATCACATTTTCTAAACTGGCTTTATTAACAGTGCAATCCTCAGAGATAGTTGAGTGCACTAAATTAGAGTCGGAAATCGTGGCAGAGGTATGAATTGAGGACTCCCCTGCCCTCTTTAACAGAATTTTATTGGTAGCCAGCATAGTTTCCGGTAATCCGCAATCTAAACATGCCTCAATTTCAAATGGATTAAACACATGTCCCCTGTCCATCATAATTTGTAGAGCATCGGTGAGCTGATACTCATTTTTGGTGCGGGTATCACTGTCAATAAGTTGTTGAATGCCTAGTTTCAGTTCCAATTGATTGTTAATATAATAAATACCGATCAATGCCAAATCTGATGGTGGAAATTCCGGCTTTTCTACCACCCTGATCACTCTGTCACCTTCTAATTCTACAATTCCAAACCGTTGAGGATCAGGAACGCTCTTCACGCCTAATTGAGAAGCAGGTCCCAAAGTAAATTGCAGATAGTCCAATTCAAGGATGGAATCTCCCAATACAATTAATACAGGCTCTTTTGTATCCTCCAACCCTAGATGAATGGCATGTCCAAGCCCCAGTTGCTCCTTTTGTGTCACAAAGGTAAACTGAGTTGCAGGATAGGTGGAACAAAAGTCAATGACTTGATCACCCAGATGTCCAATGATGAGAGTGACTTCCGTAATACCTGCAGCAACAATCCTGTCAAGGATATGCTCTAATACAGGCTTACCGGCAACAGGCAGAAGACATTTCTGCTGTATGAGGGTGTGCGGTTCTAGGCGGGTGCCATGCCCTGCAACCGGAATAACAGCTTTCACGCGTAGGTTTTAGCGACGAATGAGTTTATCGTGGTGTTTTTTTACCTGGGTGCTGATTTTATCAACAGCGTTTACCAGTGCTTTTTCAAATACATCTGCATTTTCATGGGCAACAAAATCATGACCTTTGCTGTGGGCGACAATTTCCACATTTTCTTCATGATGTTCTTTGGTAAGAATGACATGACAGTTCAAAACTCCATTATTAAACTTTTCAATCTTATGAATTTTTTCATGAATCAAATCTTTTAATTGTTCTGAAGGTGTAAAATGTCTGGCTGTTATTTCAACTTTCATGGTTTCGTTTCCTTTATTTTAAATGACAACTGTATTGTGAGTATGAGGACCTGCATTTTCTAAATGGGACACCGCATCCCCATAAGTTTTAAAATTTTCTATAAATAAACCTGCTAATTCCCCTGCTTGTATGTCATATTTTTCTCCGTCTTCCCAGGCTTTTCGGGGATTCAATACAACTGCATCAATCTCTCCCAGTGTTATAGGATAGTTCAGTCCGAATACCGGTTCCGTTTCAAATACAGAGTTTTCAATAGTTCCGTCTAATATGGCAGTTATCATGGAACGCGTATTTTGAATACTTATGCGTTTGGCACCAGAAGATGGTGAACCTCCAATCCAGCCTGTGTTTACCAGATAGACTTTAGACTGATGCTGCTGAATTTTCTCCTTTAATAACTCAGCATATCTCAATGGATGTAAAGTAAGGAAGGGGCCGCCAAAACAAGGAGAAAAAGTAGCCATTGGCTCAGTGATTCCTCGTTCCGTCCCGGCAACTTTGGCAGTATAACCTGATATGAAATGATACATTGCCTGTTTCGGGGTTAATCGCGATACCGGCGGTAATACACCATAGGCATCGCAAGTGAGAAATACAATGGTATCAGGATGCGTTCCCACAGAGGGTTTTCCGGAGGCAAACACTGAATTTTCAATATGACTTATGGGGTAAGACACCCTTGTGTTCTCAGTCTTTGTCCCATCGGTGAAATCTATTTCTCTGGTGTTTTCATCATAGACTACATTTTCAAGTAATGCACCGTGGCGAATGGCATTGTAAATATCAGGTTCTGCATTTTTATCCAAATTGATGACTTTTGCATAGCATCCCCCTTCGAAATTGAAAATACCATTGTCAGACCAGCCATGCTCATCGTCTCCGATTAAGGGTCGGTTGGGATCTGTGGAAAGAGTCGTTTTCCCTGTACCGCTAAGACCAAAGAAGAGGGCGGTGTTTCGTCCGGATTTATCAATATTGGCAGAACAGTGCATGGAGAGCACCCCCTTTAAGGGCAGTATATAATGCAGAACGGAGAATATTCCTTTTTTCATTTCACCACCATATTCAGTCCCGCCGATGATGGCTATCTTTTTCCCCAGGTGAAAGAGAATAAAAGTTTCAGAGTTCAATCCATGTTCTGCAAATTTTTCATTGTGTACATCACTGGCATTGATGATGGTAAAATCTGCGGTAAAGTTTGACAGTTCTCCTTCGAGTGGATTGATGAACATATTTTGGCAAAAATGCGCTTGCCAGGACTTCTTAGCAACTACCCGCACATTTAGGCGGTAATTGGTATCAGCACCGGCAAATCCGTCAAAAACATAAGTATTGGAAGCAGTATGAGCATTGTAATACGCTATGATCTTATTATATAGTTCATCAAATACAGATTCGCTAACTTTCCGGTTAACTGGTCCCCACCATAAAACATTCTTCGAAGAAGGTTCTTCAACAATAAATTTGTCATTGGGAGATCTTCCGGTATAGGTGCCTGTATCGACCATTACAGCGCCATTCATTCCTATAACACCCTCACCGTTTAAGACGGTTTCTTCTGTCAATTTTTCAATAGGAAGGTTTCTCTTTATATGTGCTTCCTGATTGATGCCTAATTCTTTCAAACTAAACTTCTGTTCACTGCTCATTTATATATCCTATTTTCCGTGTGGATGTGCCTGTTTATAGACTTCCTTTAATTTTTCCTGCTGGAGGTGTGTGTACACCTGAGTAGAGGATAAACTGCTGTGACCTAATAAATCTTTGATCACCATTAAATCTGCACCGTTGTTCAACATGTGGGTGGCAAAAGTATGACGGAGAGAGTGGGGACTGAGCTTTTCATCATTTGAGACTATCTTTAAGTATTTTTTAACTATATCAAATACAGTTCTGTTTGAAATATGCCTGTGGATATTATTTTTTCCTTTTCTTAGTGATGGAAATAAATAGGGGGACTTCTCACCAGTATTGTGCAATTCAACTATATACAGTTTTAAAACTTTTTGGGCTTCTTTACCAATGAGTACAAGCCGTTCCTTATTCCCTTTTCCAATGACATGAATTAAGGACTCCTCCACACGAATATCCTCAATTTGAAGGGATATCAGCTCAGAAATCCGCATACCGGTAGAATAAAATAACTCCAATATAAGGCGATGGCGCAGAGCAACAATATCTTTGCCTCTAGGAAGGGTTAAAATATGCTGAGCCTCTTTTAAGGATAAATAATGTGGCAACTCTTTTTTTAAGCGTGGTGTTTTTACTGCTTGGGCGATATTCACCTTGATGTATTTTTTTAAAAGGAGGTATTTATAAAAAGACTTAATAGACGCCAATCTTCTTGCCATCGTTCTGGCACCTAACCCTGCGACAGATAAAGAATTCAAATAGGCTTTAATGGTATTCTCATCCTGATGTATAATATTCTTTTCGGGATCAAAATTCATGCAAAATGCCTGATAATGTTCCAAATCCGTGGTATAGGATCTGATGGTATTGTCTGAGTATCTGCGAAAATCTCTCAGGTACCCTAAAAATTCACTAATAATTGGCAGAATGTTATGGCTCATTTCTTAAAATATCCAATCCCTTTTGCATATCCCCGGGCAAAGGAGCTTCAAATTGTATTTTTTCCTTTGTCTCAGGATGTATAATTTCTAACAATTGAGCATGTAATGCAACCCGGTTGATTATTTTCCCCATTCGGTTCAAAATCTGTGTGTATTTCACATGAAAAGATTTTGCCAATTTCATTCCCCCACCATAGGCAGAATCCCCAAAAATAGGATGTCCGATGGATTTTAGGTGTACCCTTAATTGATGGGTTCTTCCCGTTTTTGGAAATAGTTTGACCAGAGAGAGAGGCGCAAGATTCTCTAACAATGCATAGTGTGTCAGGGCATCCCTTCCACCTGAATCAACAACTTTAAAAATCTGCCTGTTACCAGGATGCCGACTGATTTCCCCTCGGATAATGCCTTCAATATCTATATTTCCCCAGGCAAGAGCAATATATTCCTTTCTTACTGTTCTTTCACTGAATTGGCTGCTTAGGTGGTCATGAGCTTTATCTGTCTTGGCAATGAGAATCACTCCCGAGGTTTCCTTGTCCAGCCTGTGGACGATACCCGGTCTTTGGCTGTCACCACGGGAAAGTAATTTAAAATGATATTTCAAGCCATTGAGCAAAGTGCCTGAATAATTGCCACTGCCGGGATGCACCACTAATCCTGAGGGTTTATTCAACACAATCAGGTGATCATCCTCGTACAGAATAGATAAATCCATTTTTTCAGGGATGATATCAATTTCCCTTTTGACAGGCTCAAATTTACATTCCACCCTTTCATTTCCCTGCAGCATACAAGAGGGTTTGGAAACCTCTCCGTTTATGGTAACCTGTCCTAATTTAATATAGTGCTGTATTTTTGAACGGGAAAACTCAGGTAGTTTCTGTGTGAGGAATTGGTCCAGTCTTATGGGGTTTTGATTCACTATAAAAGTATGCTTCTCAATCAAACTATTCAGCAAGTTCCGGTTTTCTTATTAAAACGGAATGCAGCAGATAAAGTGTAATTCCTATAGTTACAGCTGCATCTGCAATATTGAATGTGTACCATCTGAAACTGCCCCAGCCTACATCTATAAAGTCCACCACACCTCTATAGGGATCTGTGAACAATATGGAACATCGGTCAATGAGATTTCCCATAGCACCACCAAGAATGAAGGCGAGTCCGGTACTAATGAGAGGATGGTTCTTCCGTTCCGCCCATGACAACCAGGCAATAAATCCTGTTGCTAATAGTGACAGAAAAAAAACTGCCATTCCGAAGTCTCCAACGGAAATACCAAAAGCAATGCCGGTATTTCTTACATAACTGAATCTTAAAAGTGACCCCAGTATGTTCTGAGACTCCCAAAGCTGGAAGTTATTTTTAACCCAGGATTTTGAGAGCTGGTCAAAAATCACCACCAATCCGGGGATGAGAAGAACTCTCAATTACTATACCACTTTGGATTTACAATCAAAGCAGCTGGTTGTATGTGGTACTTCAATCAGGCGTTCTTTATTGATGAGTTCACCACAGGATGCACATACACCAAAAGTACCGTCCTTAATCATATCCAGGGCACGGTGTAAATACTGCAGAAATTTATTATCCCTGTCCATCCAATAGTAATTCTTCTCCATTTCCTGCTGATCCGTACCTGCATCAGCCATGTGTGATGAATAAATTGCATTTACAGAATTACTGTTCAAGGCTTCATCAGCTCTTTCCTTAGCGGCTTCCAGTTCTGCTATTACCTTATCCCGTTTTTCAATGATGAGCTTTTTAAAGTCATTTAACTCTTTTTTTGTCCATTTTTTCTTTGTTGCCATTCTAACCTCCTACTGTAAGGGTGTTATACCAATAGTTATACTTTCTCCGTTGATCTTAACGGAGTCCTTAAAAGTCAGGAGCTGGATATCATCCATATCCAGTTTAACTCCTAATACTTCATTCATGAAATAATTTTTATGTGAAGTAACCGCATTATTCAACTCCTGCGATCCATGGATTCCGATTTCAATTCTATCCTCTACTTTCAATCCTGAATCTTTACGTAAATTCTGAATCTGCCTAATGAGGTCACGCACCATTCCCTCTTCTTTTAACTCCTGGGTAATCTCAGTAACAATACCAGCTGTGATATTCTTTGATGAGGATATTTCATAGCCTTCTGCAGGTATTGCTTCGATGAGGAATTCTTCTGCTAAAATTTCAATGTCTTCTCCGGGCAAGACTACAGTTTTTCCAACTTTTACCTGTGAAACCAATTCAGCTTGATCACAGTCATTTATCCCTGCAGTGACCTTCCCCATATCTTTCCCAAATTTCTGACCCAATAATTGAAAGTTTGGCTTCACTTTATATGTAACCAGGTCCTTTTCATTCTGAATAATTCTCAGAGACTTTATATTTAATTCTTCTAAAATTTCAGTCTGGTTATCAAGGGCGATTTGACAGGTATTTGCATCGGCAAATAAAGCAAGTTCAGATAAGGGCTGGCGAATTTTAATATTCGCTTTGTTTCGTGCTGAACGACTCAGTCCAACAACCTGAATGATGGTATCCACTTCATTTAAAATATTTTGGTCGGTAAGATTATCATCTGCTTTTGGGAAATCTGCTAAGTGTACGGAATCTGCCGCATCCATGCAATTGGTTAAGTTGGAATACATTTCATCCGTGACAAAGGGAATCACCGGTGCCAATACCTTCACAAAATCTACTAATACAGAATGCAGGGTGAAATATGCAGCATTTTTATCAGCATCATTTTCTGACTTCCAAAAGCGACGCCGGTTCCGGCGGATATACCAATTGGAGAGATCATCCAGTAATTTCCCCGCTTCCACCATAAGTTGAAAGACCTGAAAGTTATTATATTTGCCTTCCGCAACTTTAATAAATTCATTGGTTTTAGAACGAATCCACACATCCAGTTTACTGAAGCTCCTGCTGTCAATTTTCTCTCCGGGGTGAAATCCGTCTAAATTGGCATAAGTAATAAAAAAGGAGTAGGTGTTCCATAAAGTGATGAGATGTTTACGCACTTCGTCTGCGATGGAATACCCAAACAACAAATTATGCTCAGGATTTTGGCCGGCATACATCCAGCGCATCACATCCACTCCCATTTTTTCTGCCGCATCGTCAAACCAAATGGCATTTCCCCAGGACTTATGCATATCTCTGCCTGTTTCGTCTTTCACCAATGCATGTCCCAATAAAGTTTTGAAGGGAGCCTTTCCTTCCATAACCGTTGAAAGGGCCAGCAGTGAATAAAACCAGTTGCGGAACTGACCGGGGAAACATTCAACCACAAAATCTGCGGGAAACCATTTTTTCCAATACTCTCTGTCTGTGTTATAATGAATAGTGGAATAGGGAACGATTCCTGCATCCAGCCAGGGATTACCCACATCCGGAATGCGTGTGCCTATGAGTCCCGTTTCAGGATGCTTAATTTTCACTTTGTCTATCCAGGGGCGGTGTGGACTATTTCCTTCAAATTCTTCCCAGCCTTCTACGGCTAATGCTTTCAATTCTTCTTTAGAGCCCACTACAAAAAAAGAGCCGTCCTCGAAAGTCCAGATTGGTAGAGCCAAACCCCAAAAGCGTTTTTTGGAGATCATCCAGTCACCCATGTTTTCAAGCCATTCCAATTCTCTTTCATGACCCCATTCCGGAATCCACTGAATATCCTTTACAATATTTTTAATTTTCTCCCGCCAATCCATATTGATATACCATTCGTCCACAATACGGAAGACCAATTCATCACCAGACCGCCAACAATGAGGATAGACATGGGGATATTGTTCCTCATATACCAAGTATCCTTTGTCTTTCAGGTTTCCTATGATCTCTCTGGTGGTATCGGGGTCAGTAGCGGATTTTCCGGTTAGGCTGCCAAAACCATCTATATAACAGGACTCTTCATCTAAGGGCGCAATGGCAACTAAGCCGGTTTTCTGCGCAATCTTATTGTCAATGGCACCACAACCAGGAGCCGTATGAACAATGCCCGTCCCTTCTCCGGCGACCACAACATCATTGCCAATGCCATCTTTACCGCCATCAATTATGGTGTGGCAATTGATCCCTGTTTTACCTTCTGTCTTAAGAATTTTATCCACAAAGGGATAGCCCCCGGCTTTGCTTTGAGCTTCCAGTTCATCAAAGGGACCTACATATTTCCAGCCCAGCATTTCTGCACCTTTAATGGTACCCAAAATTTCATAGCCACCCCGCTCTTTAAAAATTTGTGCAATTGTTTTAAGCTTGGGAACCCCATCCAGCCATTGCTTTTTTTCTTTAAATTGTTTGTCTAAGCGCTGAAACTCTAAATTGTCATTAGCAAAGTAATAAATGGAACCGTCAGCAGCTTGCAGTTTTACATAGTCCAGATTTACATTGACAGCAGCAGCCACATTGGAAGTGAGAGTCCAGGGAGTTGTCGTCCAGACCAGGATATATTCGTTTTCTCTGTCTATAAGGGGGAAGCGTACAAAAACGGAGGTATGCGCAACCAGTTTCCGACCTTCAATAATTTCCATTTGGGAGTAGGAGGTGCCAGACCTGCCGGACCAGGGTACCACATCTGTACCTTTATAAATCTTTTCATCTTCAAATAATTTTTTCAGGAATGCCCAGATGGTGTAATTGTTTTCATCTGACATGGTATAATAGGAATCGTCCCAATCCATCCAATACCCAAGCCTTTTGGACTGTTCCGTTTGAATGGCAGAATATTTGTGCACGCGATCTTTACATTTATTGACGAAGTTTTCTAACCCATATTCCTGCACTTCCCGCTTGGTTTTGAAGCCCAGTTCTTTTTCCACTTCAATTTCAACCCAAAGCCCCTGGCAGTCAAATCCGTTTTGATAGCGCAGTTTTCTGCCCTGCATAGCATGAAAGCGTTGAAAAATATCTTTCAGGGTTCTCCCCCAGGCATGGTGCACTCCCATAGGATTATTGGCAGTGATAGGCCCATCCAAAAAAGACCAGGGTTTACCCTCGGTGTTTTTCTCCCGCAGACGGTTAAAGGTATCTTCTTTTTCCCATTTATGCAGCAGTTCATGTTCTAAGCGGACAAAGTCCACCCGTGTATCAACTGATTTAAAATTTCCTTTTTTCGTCATTTTCCTATAAAATTTAAGACAGAAAATTTATACAGAAAAACAAATCGGAAACAATGAACAACCGAGGAGGGTAAAATAAATATTTTGGGAGGTGGTTTTGGGGTAAGGAATATATTTCTGTACTCACCAGATGGGATTACCCATTTGATGATGAGCAGGATAGGGCTATTTTTTCTTCTTCTTATCTTTACCTTTATCCTTTTTAGCCATTTTTTTACTGAGGGCTTTGATTTTTTTCATATTGAGGACTCGCAGTTTTTCTTTGGTAAAACGCACCATATGAGGCAGCATCATTTCTGCAGATTCAAAGGCGTCCGCTTTATCTGTTAAAATTTTGATTTGTGCTTGATACTGTGGTACCATTCCGGCAAATGCCTGATTTCCCTTGATGAGTTCCAATCCCGCAGTTTTCTTTTGTAAATCTTCTTCCAGTTCTTCTTTGGATTTACTTCGGGTGATGAGAGTGTAGATTTCATGCCAGCATTTGGGCGGTCTTCCGCTTCTGCGTGCGTCATGGTAAGCTTCAATTTTTCCGGTGATTTCTTCCTGCATATCCTCAAAATTAAGAGCGACTGAAGAAAATTCATCATTAAACTTCTTTGAAAATGCATCAAGACAGAGACTTTCAAAGCTTGATTTTTCATCGTCCTTTAATTTACCATCCGCCAAGCCATTGAAAGAGTAGTCCATCAAAAACTTAGCTAAAATCATGCTTTCAAAGCGTTTCACTCCCCAGGGTTTGCTCCAGCGGTAAGTTTCTTCACTCAGGGAGTCTGTAATGCGGTTGACTACAGCGGTTAAACAATTGGCAATGATGTCTGCCGGATCTTTGGATTCTTTATTGCGAGAAAATATTTTCAATCAGGTATCTTATGCGAGTTTTCTAAAATATATTGCGGTGAAATTATACTCTTTCATTCTTTTGAAAGAAGATTAATTTCTGATAAATTTCAATTTGAGATTTGAAATTTGTGGGAATTATTTTAAAGCCCACGAAAACCACGAAATAGTAAAAAGCCACAATTGGGCATCGGCTCACTTGAAAGTAATTAATTTCGAAGTAGTTTTAATCTGTTATCTATATATTGGTTATTTCACCAGTGACTGGGAACTGGGCTCTTGAGTGTTGGAGTCTAAAACTTGAAACTTGAGGCTTGGAATCTTAGGCTATTAACGAAGTATTAAAGCCGGTCAATAATCCAACCTTCCCCACTTCCCTTCCGGACAGTCTGCAGTTATAAACATTATTTTCAGCTCTACATTACAGCCACAGGCAAGACAGCGGTGAGGCAAACCTCTTTTTTGTTGAAAAAATTCACAAGACCGGCATATATCCCGGCGGAATTTAATATCCTCATATTCTGCAATGGCTTGCTCCCCTCTCAGCCATTTTCTTATGGTTAATTTCAGGGTTTGCAGAAAATTGATGGTTTGCTCACGGGTGATCATATTAAAAATTAATAGCAGATGGAAACTCAGCCCTACATATTTCTTCTGTAAAGTAAAAAGGGTTCGGAAATCCGAACCCTTTTACCCTAACGGTAAATGCCAAAGGTTATTTGATTACCATTAATTTTTGAGAATAAGATTTATCATCAGTCTGTAGGCGTAGGAAATACATCCCACTGGGATGAAGTGAGGCATTCCATGTTTGTTCATAATTTCCCGCTACCATAGAACCTGATGCCAGGGTCTCTACCAATCTACCTGTGATACTGTACACACTGAGATCCACAACACCATTTTCAGATAGTACAAAACTTACGGTTGTGGTTGGGTTGAAGGGATTCGGATAAGCCGCATGGAGAGAAGTTTCCTGTGGAATTACAATATCAATAAACTGCTCAGAATTAGCTGCTTCTACATGTGAAATTTCTATATCACCGTCATAGGTGAATAGTTGTCCTGATTCAGGTGCTACAATTAGTATAGTTGTTTCATAATCTGTGGAAAATTGTTCAGCAACCAATGCTTGTGTAGTTAGGTATAGGTTTGCTTCATCAGCATGTTTGAGAGTTAATTTCACTGCGCCTACATACCCATCTGCAGTATAATTTACTGCATCGCCAGTATCAAATATTTTAATATGGCTGGCATTATCTACCCTTGGTCCCAAAATGAGATTCACTTCCTGAACCACATCTAAAATATTCACAATACCGTCGCCGTTTAAATCTGCAGCAGGGTTAAATGGTTCAACGCCTAAAATAACATTTACCATGATGATGATGTCCAATACATTTAGAACTTCATCCCCATTCAGATCACCCATCATACCTCCACCACCACCTTCTACATAGGCTGGAGGAAAGATTACATCGTCAATCCAGGCTGCATCAGCACAGTCTGTGTTGGTGCAATCTGTTGAACCCCCGCCGCCATCTTTCACATAAGACCAGCGGAAAGTCCTCTCACCTGCTGATACAGGGAAACTTACATGTGTCCAGGGAGATTCTCCAGATGTGGTGGACTGAAACTGTCCCTGCAAAGTATTGTCAATATAAAATTCCAGACCATCATAAAAATAGCTTCCGGAAGTTGAATACTCTGCAGACACTTTATACTCAAATTCAATCACACCATCAGCAGTTACATCTAATGTCACAGAAAGAGTGGACTCTTGATTATCTGCAATCGCACCAGATTTTGCAGAAGAATTACCAGAACTGGCTTCGCTTCCATCAGCATCCCAATCAGAGTCACCCGAAAGCTGCCAATCTAAGCCATTCAATCCGTTTTCAAAACCTGCTGTCACTTGACCCACTGGTATTGAGAAAGACACATTGGAGGCATAGCCTTCAGCGTTTAATCCGGTGATTTCCACCGAAAACTCAGCTAAGTGACCAATAGGACAAGCAGAGCTGATGGATACTGTTGCTGAGAGGGTTTCCGTCATGGTGTTATCCCAGTAATAGGCGTTTGAAAATCCTACATTAGATATGGTGACATAAGCATCATTAGATTCCAGACTCACTATTGGATAATTAATTACAGCACCGCCATTGTTATCAAGATTTACTGCCAAAGCAGTGGATTCTCCGGGATTTAAATCTCCAACCAATGAATTCAGTTCAATATCTGGTGCATAGGCAGTAAGACTTAATTCTGATTCCCAGGTATCACCGCCTGAAGAGATTGCACAGGCTAAATCGAAAGAATGGCCATTGGGTACATTTGGTGATACGGTGAAGGATAGTCCACTCACATTAGCTGTACCACTTGCACCAATATAAGAAGTTGACGCATTCCCATTTGTAATTGAGATATACATATCATCCGTAGAGAGATTCACAGAAACATTAGATGCTCCATCATTTCCTACATTTTCCAGATTCAAAGAAAGGTTTACTGTTTCACCATATTCAATCATATCATCCGTTCCGCTGGAAACTTCCACATCATTCACCAAGACATAGGCTCCCTCGGGAGATAGCACCATAACGGTAGTTTCATAAGGGAAGTAATTAAAGCCGGTTACCACCAGGTCTAACTCACCTGGAACGGTAGCGGCATCACCTAATTCTAATACAGCAGTTCCAAAAGAATTGGTATATGCTGAGACTAACAGCTCACCATTTCGTGAAAGAGCCACTAAATCTCCTTCAGTACCTGTAGAAACAGAGAATTCAGCTGATCCTAAAATGATAACATCTTCATGAGACGCAGACACATCTGATGGTGCAGCAGACCTCATTGGAACAGTAGGATCACCAAATAAGGTCCAATATTTAGTTTCATTAATTCCTGAAGAGCCCTGCGCGTCGTTCATATACATGCAGCCGTTTGTAGCAATTCCACCGATAGTACGGGTCAGGTTTTCATCCAGACTTTCAGTGAGTATGAGATTCATACCATATTGCCCATGCATAGGAGGTTCCCAGCTCTGTGAGATGGTAGAACCATAATGAGCAATCCCGCCGGTAGGTTCGCCGCCGTTGGTTGCTCTCTGCCATACTTCACCAAAAGAAAGATAATCGTCAAACTCCCCTACATTACAGCCAACGGTAATTACGAAGGGCAGTTTATTGTTGTTGGTGAGGGCATCTACATTGGAATTACCAAGTGCTGCGCCATTTCCCCAGCCCTGCTGATATCCATGACCGGTATAATTTATAAATCCCACACCATTGTTAATGGCAGAGGTGCCCTGAGATACAGAGCCTGAAGGATCATAAATTCCCTGGTAGGAATCATAAGTAAAATCAAGTAATAGAGGTTGCAACACATATTCCTGGAAATCATCGTCAGTATATCCACCGAAACCTGGTCCCTGATTCGAAGCGACTCCCAAGGTGGAAGCATACCAATCAGCACCGGCATGTGGATATCTCTCATAATTAATGGAGCGCTCCACCTGTGTAGTCACATGCGAAGGCGACTCAGCAGAAAAACGCCCTACAATTACCTCAGCATAAGAATCACCACCGGAAAGGAATCCATAATTGGGATCTGAAGCAGAACCACTTATATAAGTTGAAGGAACCTGTGCTGCATCTCCTACCAATAGAAGAAATGTAAGTCCATGGGTATTATAATAATCTGTCACATAGTTTTTAATAGATGTTGCATTACTACCAATTGCACTTACATCCACCATTTCAGTGGGAATTCCTTTTCTGTTCTTCCAATCCACTAAGGGCTGCATCTGAGACATAAAAGAGCCGTAGGAAATGATAAGGAAATTCCCATGATCCACCAAATAATCAAAACGGGTATCATTATTAAAATTCAGGAAATGTCCTTCGTAAATGGATTTAAATTCGGATGCATATTTCTGTATGCCAGCCCGTGTTTTATTTAAAACATTTACCTGACCTACGCCATTGGAATACACTTCGACCGTAATAGCTGAATATACACGCAGTTTTTGCTGTACCGGATTATACTGGAAAGGAGTAAACTCTACCGTCACCCCTCGTAAGTCTCTCAAAATATAAGGGTCACCAAGCTGAGCAATATCACCGGGGAAGAAAGTATTTTGCTCATAAACAGAACCAAACTCGAAAGGTATCTCAGCGGGGTTAACTGATCTGGTAAGATTTCCTTTTGAGGGAGCGATGTGGATATTTTCATAGTCCACATATTCAGCAGAAATCACTTTCAATGCCATCTGCTTATTATCTGGTATGATGATGGACCGTGAAAATTTTTGTAGATCGGGAGCTCCCGCTTCTAAAAGGCTGGCACCATCCTCAAGCTGTACTTTCATCATACTACCCTGTGGAGTATTCACAGGTACCAGATGAAATCCTTCAATTTCAAAGTTAATTTCTGTTCTTTCAATCGTTGAGGAGACAACCTCCAGTTTGGTGTTGCTTGCTTCCTCAGAATGAATAGAATTCCAAGTGGATGTAAATCCAAGAGAAATGGTAAGTAATGTGGTTAATAATAATTTCATTTTTTCCCTTTTTAGTTTATAAATGGTATTCTCATATATAGTGGTTAAATTTACAGGTTTTTATTTTGACAAAACCTTCAGATTTACATCTTGTTACAGACTATAATTGTTAATGATAAATTATTAATTATATTTACCTGCTCTGATATTTCTAAGGAAATAGGAATTAGTAGAATGACAATTGACCAATGACTTTTTCATCCACCTATCTCCACCCCTCTGTCTCTGTCACACTGAGCAATTAGCGAAGTGTCTCAATGCATTGATTTAAATTACAACTCTGTAACTTTGGAACTTAGGAAGCTTGTATTCAGGAACTTTTGCAATTTCCAATAACGAATAATGAATATTGAATGACGAAATTGAAATTATGACCATATTTCCCTGGTTCCCTGCTTGCTGTCTCCTGTTTTCAATATTTCATTTGGTCCCGGAGCCTGCCCACCCGATCATGCTGTTTTGATTTGGCAGGCGGGTCGAAAGGACACTTTTCACTATTAATTTTTCATTTTTCACTTTTCATTTTTAATTCCAAAAGCTCTGCTCAACTCATACCCCACTACTCCTGCCGCCACTGACACATTTAGGCTCTGCTTGATCCCCCGCATAGGCAGTTCAGCATGCACATCCGCCAGCTTAGACAATTCTTCAGAGACACCGGTTACTTCATTCCCTACTATAAAGCAAACGGGAAAATCATGTTTTATTTCATAAAGGGGAATAGAAGTACGGGTTTGTTCAATTAAAATGAGGTTGATTCCTGCTGCCTTTATTTTTTTAGCAGCATCTATGGATTCTTCAACATATTCCCAGGGGACGGCATCTTCTGAGCCCAGGGCAGTCTTATGCAAATCTTCTCTGGGCGGATAAGCGGTGTAACCGGTTAAGTAAATTTTCTCTGCACCAAAGCCGTCTGCAGAGCGAAAAATAGAGCCTACATTGTGTACGGAACGCACATTCTCCACCAGAATGGATATTGGCAGCCGGGGAATAAATTCGATTTCTTTCAGAGTTGGCCGTGCAGCCTTGAGCTCGTCATTAGGGCGTTTTATTTCTGCCATATTATTGCTTTACCGGGGTGAAAAGTGATGTATCAAATGCAGGGTTTAAACTGAAATTTGAAATTGCAAGATGTATCTCAGACTTTGACTTGAGATTTTTTACTAAAATTTTTGAAGGAAATTGTATGGCTTCAATCTTTAATAAATCCAGGCAGTGAATAGATCGGTATAATCTCCCCGTTTTAGAGTAAAACTCTGCTTTATGGATGAAATAATCAGATGTATCTATCCAAAGTTTGGTAGAGCCTTTTTCGTTACTTTTTTCTGATTCGATGATAATTACTTTAGTGTCATTCACTGAATCTTCACCTATAATTTGATGATGGGCGCTTTGAATAAAATCAGAGGTGATTTCCAGTTCATCAAATGAAAATGATTTCTTCCCTGCTTTCTTTTGCGATACATCCTTCAACTTACCTGTAATAGGCATGGACATCCAGCGCTTGGTTTCCCTACCATTTTTAAAGAGCTGCTCCCAATAGGAGGTTGGTTTTTTCTTTTTGGAATTGAGAGGAAGTATGCGCGTTTCGCGGAGGATATCTCCCTCTTCAGGCCAGTGAACCATCACTTTAAACTCTATGGATTTATTTTTTTTCCCCTTTTTCGTTTCCATGAGTACAGAAAACTCATGGTTTATTCCATCCAATCGCCGGGAAGCGTTTTGCAGGATATCTTCCGGTGAAAGTGAACCAGATGCAGAGAAGGTAAAGCTGAAAATACAGTATAATAAGATAAATTTCATGGGGGCAATTTTACAGGAGTTGCTGATTAGTAAAAAAGTGAATACCAGCCTTATAAAATCGGCTTAAATTCACCCCGTCTTATTGATGAAAGATTAAGCCTTCAAACTGAATACAATGATAGTACATGCTTAATGAACCGCTGGTAATCCTGGCAAATGGTAGCTTCCCCACTCACCCTATTCCCCTGCAATCTCTTCAGGAAGCACAGACTATCATCTGCTGCGACGGTGCAGCGGAGTCCTTAGTCAGTTTTGGGAAAACACCCGACTATATTATCGGTGATTTAGATTCCATATCAGAAAACCTTAAGGAGCAATTCAGAGAGATTATCATATCTAAACCTGACCAAAATGAAAATGATTTGAGGAAGGCAATTACCTTTGCTGAAGAGAATGGCTGTACATCATTAAATATTCTGGGCGCATCCGGTAAAAGAGAAGATCACCTTTTGGCAAATGTTTTTACTGTATTGGAATTCGCTCCTCACATAAAACTTACCATGCAAAGTGATTCTGGGATGTTCAGGCGAATCTCAGGCTTTGAGGAAATCTCCTCTTTTTCCGGTCAACAGATATCCCTTTTCTGTAAAAATTCAGACATTTCAATGACTACAACTAATTTAAAGTATAACTTGATTAATAGCAACTTAACTAATTTATATTGTGGGTCTTTAAATGAATCTGTCTCTGATATTTTCACTATAGAGTTATCCCATGGCTCTTTGCTCTTGTTTCAATCTTATTCATGAACGCTGACGGATATATAGAATTAAAATCTCCTGCTACAGGCGTGGCATTTGGAAAAGTCAATTACCACTGTTTTGAAGAAGCAGTTTATAAATTGCAATTGAGCAAAAGAGTACAAAAGGAGTGGAAAAATACTTCCTTAACAGAGCGCATTCAATTGGTACAGTCTGCAATGCAATATTTCAGTGATAACCGTGAAGCTATTGCCCGGGATATTACCAGTCAGATGGGAAAGCCTATTACCCAGTCCCGAAACGAAATAAAGGGGATGCTACATAGAGCAGAGGTTTGCTGTCAATTAACTGAAGATGCACTGAAGGACATTGACATCACCCAAACGGGTAAATTAGTTCAATGGATCAGAAGAGAACCCTTAGGGGTTGTGCTGAATATTGCCGCCTGGAATTATCCCCTCCTCATTGCTGTAAATGTGGTGGTTCCTGCCCTTCTCGCCGGAAATGCAGTTGCCATTAAACACAGCTCTCTTACACCCCTTAGTGCAGCAGCATTTGAAGATGCTTTTAACCAGGCAGGATCTCCCAAAGGGCTGGTTACCGCCTTGGCACTTACCCACGCAACAACAGAAAGAATTATCAACTCACCCCATATAGATCATGTGGCTTTTACCGGCTCTGTAGGTGGAGGCAGAAAGATTCAGTCAGCTATTCAAAACCACTTTATCGGTTCAGGGTTCGAATTGGGAGGCAAAGACCCTGCTTATATCCGTGAAGATGCTGATATTGCTGTAGTCAGCCCCAATGTTATGGATGGTGTATTTTATAACGGAGGGCAGTCCTGTTGTGCCGTAGAGCGAATTTATGTGCACCACTCCCTCTATACTGAATTTTGTAACGGGGCAATTGAATTTATGAATAACCTGAAAATCGGCGACCCTATGGAGGAAGAAACAGATTTGGGGCCCATGGCACAATTATCCGGTGTAAAAACGGTTCAAAGTCAATTGGAAGATGCAATGGCACAGGGTGCCAAAATTAATTCTTATTCAGGAAGCATCCCAAATGGTGAGCATTTTATCAAGCCGACAATTTGTACACAAGTTACCCATGATATGATTCTCATGACAGAGGAGACTTTTGGCCCCATAGTAGGCATCATGCCTGTTGAATCTGATGAGGAAGCTGTGAGACTCATGAATGACAGCCCCTTTGGTCTTACAGCATCTATTTGGACCAAGGATAAGGAAAAAGCAATTGAGATAGGTAGTCAAATAGAAGCAGGAACGGTTTACATGAACCGGTGTGATTATCTTGATCCCTATTTACCTTGGGTTGGGGTGAAAGACAGCGGCAGCGGATGTACTCTTTCTGCATTAGGTATTCAGGTATTAACGAGACCAAAATCATATCATTTTAAGAAGGATGTGTAGGGAAAGAAGGAGAATGGAGACAGGGGTAAGGAGTATGAAAATAATTGTAAATGGTAAATTATTAATTTCAAATGGCCAATGACTAATGACAATTGACTATGCGCCAATTTCAAACTATTGTATATACGGAGATTAAATGCATCCAATCGTTGAAAAGTTAAAAAAAGATGGCATCAATAAAATCAAGGTTGGCATTTTTGATGTTGATGGTGTTTTCCGAGGAAAATACATTAATATGAAAAAGTTCAGCTCTGCTATAGAGAATGGATTTGGATTCTGCGATGTAGTTTTTGGGTGGGATGTAGTTGATGAACTCTACGATGAACCAACAGTGACTGGCTGGCATACTGGCTATCCTGATGCACCAGCACATATTGATATAAATTCGTACCGAAAAATTCCCTTTGAACCGGATACAGCCCTGTTCATTGCTGATTTTCAATACCCTGATAATACCCCCTACCCTGCCTGTCCGCGGCAATTATGCAAGACGGTTCTTACAAAAGCTGAGGAGATGGGATACAGTGTGAAATCTGCTTTTGAATATGAATTTTTTCTGTTTAATGAAACCCCTCACACAATAAGGGAAAAAAAATATGACAATCTGATTCCTTTTACTCCGGGCATGTTTGGTTACTCAGTACTTCGGAATTCTGTACACAGCGAGCTATACCATGAATTTATTGATACCTGCAGGGAAATGGACTTTGAACTTGAAGGTATCCATACTGAAACGGGGCCTGGCGTCATCGAAGCCTGCATCTCCGTTAATGAAGGATTAGCTGCAGCTGATAAGGCAGCCTTGTTTAAAACTTTTGCAAAAATAATTGCTCAACGCAATGAACTTACAGCGACCTTCATGGCAAAATGGTCTTCTAATTTTCCCGGACAAAGTGGACATTTGCACCAGTCACTTTGGAATAGAAACGGGTCCAGTGCATTTTATGACGAAAGCAAACCTGATAATATGAGTACAGTCTTCAAACAGTATTTAGCAGGACAGATATCCCTCCTTCCGGAGGTGCTGCCTATGATAGCTCCCACAGTGAATTCTTATTCCCGTATGATCAAAGGATTTTGGGCACCTACTCATGCTAACTGGGGAGTGGACAACCGTACTTGTGCTATTAGGGTGGTTCCCGGAAGCGAAAAAAGTCACCGACTGGAATACCGTATTGCAGCTGCAGACGGAAATCCTTATTTAGCATTGGCAGCATCCATTGCCTGTGGGTTATACGGCATAGAGCACCAACTAAAACTCAATAGTCCAATTGAGGGAAATGCCTATGATTTAGACACATCTGACAGCAATAAAGCCCTGCCGTCCACTTTGGAAAAAGCCGCTACCACATTTTCAAACAGCAGGGTAATGAGAGAATTATTTGGAGATACCTGGGTGGATCATTTTTCAATCACTCGAAAATGGGAAGCACAATGTTATGAAAAGCAGAAAAAAAGTGATCTCGACTGGCATTGGATGCTGGATCGGTATTTTGAGATAATATAAATTTACCACATGCTTCAATACAATTTTCCTACTACAATTTTATTTGGAGAGAATTCTCTAAAAGATCTGCCTACCCTGCTAAAGGACAGAGGTTTAAAAAATCTACTATTAGTCACTGACAAGGGCTTAGTTAAGGCAGGAGTATCAAAGAAGGTTATAAAAATATTATCCTCTAAAAGCATCACTCTGGATATTTTTGATGAAGTGCATTCAAATCCTATTGAGGAGGATGTGACGAAAGGGGTGACAGCTTTCAAGAACGGAAAATATGACGGACTCATCGCCCTTGGCGGCGGCTCTGCAATGGATGCAGCCAAGACTATCCGGTTTATGGTAACACATGAGCCTCCTCTTGCCCAATACGACGATGCTTTAGGTGGAGATAAAAAAATTGTACATCCCCTACCCCCTCTCTTTGCCATACCCACTACAGCAGGGACAGGTAGCGAGGTGGGCCGCTCCTCAGTTATCACCCTGAAAGAGACGGGCAAAAAAACTATTTTCTTCCACCCAGGGCTAATGCCGGATATTGTCATCTTAGACTCAACTTTAACCATTGGGCTTCCTGCAGGGGTTACTGCTGCCACCGGAATGGATGCTTTCACCCATTGTTTGGAAGCTTATCTGGTGGACAGCTTCCACCCTATGGCAGATGCCATTGCAGTAAGCGGAATGAAACTCATTTTTGAAAACTTACCCCAGGTGATTCAAGATCCGGAAAATTTGGATGCCAGAGGCAAAATGCTGCTTGCTGCCACTATGGGAGCTACAGCCTTTCAAAAAGGACTGGGAATGATTCATTCCATGGCACATCCCCTGTCGGCAAAACATGGTCTTCATCATGGACTGGCAAATGCCTTGCTCATTCCTTCCAGTCTGGAATTCACTATTCAAAAATCTACTGATAGGAAATTAAAATCTCTAAATGACAAATTGAAAAATATCACGGAAATTATATCATGTAACACTTTAGTTGATAGCGATAATCTTCCTTATTTATTAAGAGGTTTTATAAATAGCACAGGTATTAATTTTGGATTGGAAAACGAGAATATTTCTGAAGATGATATTCCTCAGTTAGCGCAACTTGCTGTTGAAGACAGCTGTCATTTAACTCATCCATTCACTATTACCAAAGAAGATTTTCACCATACACTTATAAACGCATTATAAGGAAATCATAATGATTTTAGAACAACTTACCCCCTACTTACCGGAACATCCATTGTTGCAATCTCTGTCTATTTTGGCAATTTTATTCACTCTCAGTATCATTGCCTATGGGATAACTGAAAAAGTTATATTAAGGCTGCTTACAGGTATGTTCAAAAAAACCCGCACAGAACTTGATGATATTTTGGCAAACAGAAATATTTTTAACCGGCTTGCTTATATTGTTCCTGCTTTAATTTTTTATAATTTTGCTTATCTGATACCGCAGATATCCAATTTTGTACAACGGGGTGCTCTCAGTCTTATGACCCTGGCAGGTCTTTTGGTATTAAACTCCTTTCTGAGTGCAATAGGAGATATATACCAAAAAACCAAGTACTCAGAACGCATGCACATAAAGAGCTACCTGCAAATCACCAAACTCATTGTAAATATTTTGGGAGTAGTCGTTATTGCTGCGATTCTCATCGGGAAAAGCCCAGCCTGGCTCCTTAGCGGTATTGGTGCGTTAACGGCAGTACTCATGCTCATTTTTAAAGATACCATCCTCTCACTCGTTGCCAGCCTGCAAATCAGTTCGAATGATCTTTTTAAGATCGGAGATTGGCTGGAAGCTCCGCATTTTGGTGCTGACGGGGATGTGGTGGACATCGCATTACATGCGGTGAAAATTCAAAATTGGGATAAAACTATTTCTGTGATTCCCACATATAAACTCATTGATTCAGCATTTAAAAACTGGCGCGGAATGTCAGAAAGCGGCGGCAGGAGGATTAAGCGATCACTATTTATTGATTTGAATAGTATCCGTCTATGTGATGACGCAATGCTTGATACATTCAACCGTTTTGAATTGTTAAAAGACTATATGGGCAGAAAAATAACAGAAATCACCCAGCATAACCAGACAAATAATATTAATACAGAAGAACTTATTAATGGTCGTCGCCTAACTAATGTGGGCTGCTTCCGAGCTTATATTGAATCATATCTCAGAAGTAATAGTAAAATCCACGAGGATATGACTTTTTTGATTCGACAACTGGAACCCACCTCAAAGGGTCTCCCCCTGCAAATCTATGTCTTCACCAATGATACCGATTGGATCCGGTATGAGGGTATTCAGGCAGATATTTTTGACCATCTGCTGGCTGTAATACCAGAGTTTGGACTGAAAGTATTCCAAAGTCCCACAGGAAAAGATTTCGGAAAGTTGAAAAAGGGGTGATAATTAAAAAGAGGGTAAAGGGTATAGAGAAAGAGGCAAGGAAATAAGGGATATTAATATTAAATAATAGATAATATCCTTAGATTGATCTTCATTTTGTCACTTAGTTATAAAAATGATTTTTGCCTGGTAAACGTGTAACCAAAAGCTAAAAGCATATTGCAAAAAGCGATAGTTATTTACAAGGCTAATACAGCATCAAATAAATAACCACTCCCGTCACTGAAACATATAACCAAATTGGGAAAGATATCTTTGCAATTTTCCGATGTTTGGTTACCTGCATATTCCAACCCCTGTAAAGCGTAATTAAGGCTAATGGGACAACTCCCATTGCAAGAATAATATGGGTGATTAATATGAAAAAATACAACGCCGGATAAGCACCTAAATATTCTTTCGGCCCGGCTTTGAACCAATGGTATATAACATAAGTCACTAAAAATAAAGTGGAAGTACCAAATGCAGATAACATGGCAGTTGAGTGAGCAGGAATATTTTTCTGTTTAATCATCCAGAAAGCATATAACAGGAGCAAAGTACTGATAGTATTGAGTGCCGCATTCACCAAGGGTAATCCTGAAACATCCAACATGCCTTCCATTCCTTCTGGTCTGGGTCCCAAAATGAGGAATCCCACAGCCAGTACAATCACTGCTGAGATGATGTAAATTATTTTCATCCAAAATGAATCATTAGGCATAGTGTTTTCTTTCAATTGAGTATCCTTTCTATTAAAATGATAATGAGTAAAAGGGGAAGATATATAATTGAAACCAACATGAGTTTACGGGCATTCTGTTTAGTGGAATGAAATATTATCTGCAAGGCATACACCAGAAAGACCATTCCTAAAATCGCTGCACCAACTGCATAAAATAATCCGCCAATTTTAATTATATATAATCCAAGACTGGTAATTAGGAGAGCGATTGTAAAAAAGAGAATTATATAGCTGGTTCTCTTTGATTCGGGATAAATATTGGGGAGCATTTTAAAACCACCTTTTTCATAATCGGCAGCATAAATGATTGCAATGGCAAGGAAATGCGGCATTTGCCAGCAAAACAGAATCCCAAAGAGGATCCATGCAGGGGCAGCCAACTCTCCGGTAGCAGCAGTCCATCCACCTACCGGTGGAAGTGCACCGGGCACAGAACCAATAATTGTATTCCAGGTGCTGATTCGCTTACTGGGTGTGTAAATAAGGATATAAAGCAAGATTGTGGCTGCAGAGATACCAGCAGTAATAGGATTAGTAAAAAAATATAATATTGTAATACCTGCCACAGAAAGTATAATCCCAAAAATCATTGCAGGGAGAATAGCAACCTCCCCTGTCACTATGGGTCTGTTTTTTGTGCGTGCCATTTTTGCATCATGACGATGCTCAAACACCTGATTTAACACTGCTGATCCTGCAGATGCAGCACAGGTTCCAATAAGTAAATAAAGCAGCAACAACCAACTGCTCCAGTCAGTCATGTGACTGTCTTGGCTGCGCACTCCTAAATAATATCCCAGATACGCCGTCACTAAAACCATGAGGGCGATTCGAGGTTTAGTCAATTCAATATATGAAGATATTTTCTGATTCAATGATTAATTAATGAATGGAAAATTGGAAATCCTGGTGAAAAAATCCGGCGTAAATTAAAATAGGATTGAAATGTGGAATGACAGTTATTTACTGAAGCGCTTTTATATAAGCGATGACATGGGCAATATCCTGTTCTTTTAATATGGGTTTATAAGAGGGCATAATAGGTGTGAATCCTTCCGCAATAAACTTTAAGGGTTCGTTAATTGATTCTCTGATATATTCTTCATCTATCATTCGGATACTTCCATCAGTATGGCGAATTTCTTTTCCAAACTGACCTTTTATGGTGGGGCCTAATTTTAAAGATCCATCTGTGGAATGGCAGGCATTACAAGCCATTCTGGTAAATATATCATATCCTTTTGCTTCAGGGGAATTGGGTTTAAATTCAGGTTTATTTTTTTCTGAACCACATCCTGAAATAAGAAATACTGAGAGAAATATTCCGATAAATGTTTTAACAGAAAACATGGGAGTTTAGGTTTTTATATGGAGAGAGGTTAGCTGTCCAGAATGATATTCATTAATTGGATGACATCTAACACATTGACAATAGAATCGCCATTTAAATCTGCTGCAGAATCAAATTCATGCACTCCCAGAATTATATTCACCATGATGATGATATCCTGAATATTTACTAAATCATCTCCATTGAGGTCACCAATAAGTTCTTGATTTTCTGAACATACCAAATCATACATGAAGCTGCGGGTAAATTCTATTGTAATATCCATTGCCTCTGAAGACCCCATAAATGGTGTGTGATCTTCTCCCACAAAGGTATGTAGTGCAGATTGGTTCCCTAGAGAGAGCATGGTTTCATTGATAACATAACTGCCATAAACCTGCATATTGAGTCCGAAGAGAGTGATGAGTCCATCACCGTAGGGAACAATACTATCTTCATCCCCATGCACATTTACAACAGGAATATCATTTTCGATTATCCACTGAGGATCACCTACAGCACCACATAAATTGATAATACCATGAAATTCACTTGAGTAGCCTTCATTTCCGCTATTTCCTTCAAGTCCGCCATTTTCATCCATAAAATCAATCAAATGACCAGGAAGTTCATACTCTTCATTTAAATAGGCAGCATTCACTGCAGCAATTCCTCCTGCGGAGACTCCGCCGGCATAGATTCTATTTGGGTCAATATTGAATTGGTTACCATTTTCAACATCCATTCGAAAGTAACGGATAGCAGATTTTAAGTCATGTATGGCTTTCGCAGCTGCCATGTATGCTGTTTCTGTATTGGCAGACCAAATTAAATTGGTAGTGAGACGATAATCAATTGCTGCAGCGACATATCCTGATTTGGCATAACGGGTGCAGAGTTCAACAATGTCAGGAGATGTTTTATCCCCTGCTACAAAGGATCCTCCAAACATAAAAAAAACAAGAGGTCTGTTGTTATAGGAATCACCGGATGGGGCATAGATATCCATTTTTAAATCTACCCATTGTGCCTGTCCCCAAACATTGGGATTATAATTACCTCCGTAAGTAATATTTTGGGAAACCTCTACCTGCTGAAAAATTTCCTCAATATACCGTGTACCGTCACATTCCACCTGTGAAAATAGAATAGTGCAAAAAAGAGGCAGGGTAATTAGAATGGCTCTAAGCATACATATAAATTGAATTGTAAATCAGGTAATATTACACTATATCCCTTCGTTTCTCCTTCTATAATTTGTTACCGATTGTAATTCTTGGCAGCGTTTTAATTTAAAGCTTAATTTTCCCGCCTTGTTTGTTGCAGGAAAATGCTCGGATGGCGGAATTGGTAGACGCGCCAGGTTCAGGGTCTGGTGTCCGCAAGGATGTGCTGGTTCGACTCCAGTTCCGAGCACGTGATATTTGTCACATACATTGAACTTACGTTGGAACAATTAATTTTAATATAAAATATGCCTTCATTTGATATTGTAAGCAAATTCGATTTGCAGGAAGTTGAAAATTCTGTCAATATGGTGAACAGAGACATCGGAAACCGTTATGATTTCAGAGGTAGTAACAGTTTGGTATTTTTGAATAAGAAAGAAAACTCCATATCCTTGGAATCAGATTCTGAAATGAAAATTAATGCAGTGAAAGATATACTTGAAAAAAGAGCTATTGGAAGAGGTGTATCCATAAAAACCTTTCAATTTGGAGAAGTAGAAAAAGCATCAGGTAAAAATGTAAAACAGTCCGTAAAACTACTGCAGGGAATTTCAAAGGATAAAGCAAAAACCATTAACAAACTGATTAAAGATTCTAATCTTAAAGTACAGTCTCAAATCCAGGAGGAGCAAATCAGAGTGACAGGAAAAAAGATTGATGATCTTCAAGCAGTCATCAGTCTCTTAAATGAAAAAGTCTCTGATATTCCCCTTCAGTATGTCAATATGAAGAAATAAAAAATCCCCAGGATAATATAGCCGGGGGATTTTTTATTTAATTCTTTAAAAAAGATTTACTTACTTAATACCACTTTTTGAGTAAGGCTTTTTTCTCCATCTATCAATAAATTTAAAAAATATATCCCACTGGAAAGTTCTTCTGCGTTCCATACCATTGAATGATATCCGGTTTCTAATTGACCTTGGGAAATTTCTTCTACCATCCTTCCATTCAAATCAAAAACTTGCAAGGATATTGTACTTTCTGCTTCTAAACTAAATTGAAGTGTGGTGACTGGGTTAAAGGGATTGGGATATACGGAATGAATTTGATATCCTACAGGAGACGGTTTCACCTCATTCACACTGTCTATGATAAAAATTTTGTTATTTTCAAAGGGTGGAATATTTCCATGGATGTCATATACTTCACCAGAAGTCTTAATCAATTTAAAGGTTGGTGTATCTCCTGTTTTACAAAACCCGGTAGAATATTCCATACCATCATTACCCATAACAGGAATATCGGTGAAGTTACCTGTCCACTCCCTTGACCCCACTTTAGTATTTCCAAAATAGGCTTCTATTATATCACCTTCTTCGGCTAAATCAATTTTCCCTATGAAATAGAATGCCTGCTGCATTGACTGTACAAACTTTTGTGTTTGCTGCTGTTCCTCTTGAATCTTACGAGATAAAGACTGGTTATATTCAGCACATTCATATTCGTAGTCAACATATCCGCATTCACTGTCAACCTGGAACCAATAACCACTGCCGGGGATCAGATATTCTAAACTTCCAATCCAGCCTATACCCTCTACAAAGGAAGTTGCAACTCCCTGACCTAAAATTCCCTGAACACAGGGTTCCTGTACCAGTTCATTAACTGCACCAATAGTAGAGCAATTATAGGAAATTAAATTTGACCCAGTATGGAGTTCCGTTGCAGTGTCATGGATTTTATCCCCTTTTAACATGAGGAAATCATCTTCGGTAGTCTGCACCCAATATCCTGCATGGGGAGATAGATAAATGAGACTTCCGAACCAGCCATAAAAGTCATTCCCGAAGCTGTCCGTATATATATAGGATGCAGCAACTCCTTCTCCTAAAATACCAATGATGGAAAAATCTGATCCTGTACCCTGAATTACATTCACCAAAGAATTATCTTCTGGAAGTATTGAAAAACTAATCAGATTTTGACCTTCATTTAATGCATAGGATGCAATATATTCTGAGTTTGGAGATAAATTACCATTTATATCTACTGAATTTACCCAGAATTCATTATAGGGGTATTGATTCGTAAGAATGTTGACAGAGGCAAAATTTTCGGTGACATAGGCAGTACTCCCCCATACATCAGTGACTGTATGGTAACTAAAATCATCTTCTATATAATAGTCCCAGGAAAGTTCTAATAAATCGTCAACTCTGTTCCCTGCCAAATTTTCTGGTGTGGTGGGAACAATATTATCAATTGCTGTACCAATTATTTCTTCATTAGTAAGGAAATTTCCTTCATCCATATTGGCAATGAGCCTGAATTCAGATACTACATTATTATATAAAGTGGGAACTAAAACCGTATATGTATCTGCTCCATAAGCACCAATGGTTTGTATGGTAATCCAAGTGTCACCAATTTGCTTTAATTCTAAAGAATACATTTCGGAACGGGTAACTAGCGTATCCGTATCATACACCGATTTTGAAAAAGAAATAAAAAGTTGATACCCTTGATCATTGGGAACATCTACCACAGAAACAGAGTGTGCACCACAGGGCTCTGAATTATTTCCTCCACCGCAGACTCCACAAATATCTACAGTAGTATTTCCACCCCATTCACCATTACAATCAGGTTCACAGTCGTTTGATAGATCATTATCACATGTACCACAATTATCTTCAGTTGCATTTCCTCCCCAATCCCCATTGCAATCGGGAACGCAATCATTTGAAGTATCATCATCACAAATACCGCAGTTATCGAATTCTGCATTACCTCCACAAGCTCCACTGCAGTCCAATATATTTCCTTCACAGTCACAATGACCTGCAGATATTCCGGGGCCATCACAGACACCACATTCATCAACAATTGCACCTCCATTTGGAATCCCATTACAGTCATCACAATCATTTCCATCATTATCAGCAGGAACGCAGCCACAATCACTTATCCAAGAATCACCATTGGGGACACCGGCACA
>JASLLI010000014.1 GCA_030747125.1 Fidelibacterota bacterium
TTATCATT
The DNA here is from genome assembly GCA_030747125.1 of Fidelibacterota bacterium. GTDB lineage: Bacteria > Fidelibacterota > Marinisomatia > SCGC-AAA003-L08 > D37C17 > D37C17. Next base: position 9 of record JASLLI010000014.1, read on the forward strand.
CAATATGAGAATTTCACGAGGTTCACTTCCATCTAAAATCAACATTCTTCCGGTTTGGGAAACAATTCCGTAATCGGTAATTGAATATTCAACAATATTTCCAGATCCGTTATTTACCACTAACAATGTATTTTTATACACTGCCATGGAGGTAGGAGTGTTGCCGGTGGGATTTCCCGAAACTTCTGTAATGACACCATCCTTGATTTGCCAGAGAGTGCCGTCGTTTTCTCCATAAGCACCCTCACAAAGTACAAAGGTTATCTCAGTTGCTGAAATTTCGGGATTAGTTCCGTTATCATCTGTACAGCCGCTGAATAATACCATAGCTAAACAGAGTGTGAGTATTGATTTCATTTTACTTTCTTTCATTTAAGGTTATTGTGCAGGTAATTGATCTCCCGGGATCAGGAAATCCATACATATTTTGATATTGAGTGTGAAACAGGTTTTCAATGGATAGTATTGCGTTTCCTTCCCAATTATCCTTGGTAAAGATTCTATGCAGATATTGCAGATTGGCAAGAAGATGTGAGGGTAAGATATTATCTTTTGGCCAGTTATACCGGTAGAGTTGTTCTCCTGTAAAGGTGAGAGACGCACCGATTTCTCCTTTGTTAAACATTTTTCTTAAATCCATTGAGGCAGTGTGTACAGGAGTATATAAAATGTTTTTCCCCTGATGGACTTTATCCAGGCTATTATTATAATTTTCAGTTTGGGAAAAGGAATAAACAGAGGTGAGTACTAATTGATTGAATATCTCCTTTTTACTCCAAAGGTCGAATCCATAAGAAACGGCACTGGAAATATTTTCCGGAATCCAATAGGCATTTGACCCAGTCATAGGTCGCCAATTAATTAGATCCTGAAAGAGGATATAGTGACTGCCAACTCTTAAATGCCCCCATAATTTCCATGTTGAATATTGGTAATAGAAGTTTGAAGAATATTCGGTTTGTAAATTGGGATTTCCAAAAGGTTCCCAGAATAAATCATTAAAATTTGGTTTTTTATAGTTTCGAGAGAAAGTCAAAGCATGTGAATTAAATGTATTTTCCTTTTTTATAACTGCATCAAAACTGCCAATATTGGGTTGCCGGCTTTCAAACTCTGTTCTGACAGAAGATGAATATTGAAAAGAAGTTGTCTGAATTGTATATGTTGCAGATATTGACTGTCGGGTTGTATTTGTATCCAGAGAACGGGTGCTTTGGTTTTTTAGATGATTTACAGTGTAGCGTATATCTCCTCCATTAAATAGGTAAATTATCTCTGCAATTTGAGTAAAAATGCGATGATGATCATTCAGGTAGCTGATTTGGTTAAGCTTTCCTGACATATTTAGTTGCAGTTTCTGCAATTGAACACGCATTGAGAATATGGTAAGGGAATCTGACATCTTTTGGGTCAAAATTGGAGAAGCAAACACATTGGTAGATAAATTTCTACGGCTGCCTACATGGTATAGTGAGATTGAAGTTTTAATTTGAGAAACAACAGGATACTGAATTTTTGAGTAGATATATTGTTGCTGTAATTGATTTTTCAAACCGGGGAAGGGTGTATCTTTCTGATAAGGGACTTCACTGTAATTACCCTTCTCTATATAGGTGAAATCTCCATTGAACTGTTGAAAACCTAATCCAAGGGAAACTGAAGATATTCCCGGAGAAAAGTGGGTGAGTACTCCTGCTGATTTGTGACCAAAATTACCTGTGGAAAGTTGGATTTTACTGCCCTTCATTGTAGGTGTGACCTGTAAGATGCCTGTCATGGCAGAGGGACCATAGCGGGAGGAATACCCTTGCGGTAAATATTCCATTTGTGAAATGAGAAAGGAGGGGATGGTAGAAATATCGGCTCCACCGTTTTGTTCATTATTGATAGGTATTCCGTCGAATTGAACCACAAAGCGATGGGATTGCCCCCCATGCACAGAAAGAGTGGAGACTCCCGCTTTTCCACCATAAGAGCGAATAATAACACCGGGAAATTTTTCAATTAATTGCCGGGTGGATCCTGCTGAATTTAAGATATTTTCGGTAATAAGAAAAGTTTTCACAGGACTCTTTAAATGTTTATCCGTTACCGGTTCGCGAATAATTACTTTCTTTGCGGGATAAATGATGGGTGATAAATTCACTATTTTATTTTCCGGTATGGAGTCTAAAAACAAGCGTTCAAAATTAGGAGCAGATACACTCAAAGGAAGGACCTTCTCCCGGGGTAAGAGTATCCAATTCGTTGAATCTGAGTTGAATATACCTGCAGCGGATGAAAATTCTACACCCTGAACGGGCAATCCGGAAATCTCATTTAGGAAGAACAGTGTATCATTCCGGGAGGTGGAAGGGCTACCTGCAAAATTATCTGAAAAGAGGAGAGAAAAAAAAATCTCCACCAAAAAACAGAAGGAGATTAATTGCCTAAAAATTAGAATCATACCTCATGCGCGAAGGTTAAAGTTTGTTGAAGTGTCTGGCTATTCTGCTGTTAAGCAGTATCACAGTTGCGCGTCAGCTTCGGATTTTCACCGAATTCCTTCATTCAATTGCAAAAGAGCAAAGATAAATTACATTTATTTTCTGAATGCAAAAAAATAAAAAAATCTGAAAATAGGGTAAATATTTATCGGTTGACAAATGAGAATCCCATTAATTTATCAGCTCCAATTTTTAGTAATTCTAGACCAAATAACAGGAGCAAATACTATGGGAGATTTTACAAAGGAATTTAATAGTGATAATTTTGAATCGGAAGTGATTCAATCGTCACAACCTGTTTTAGTGGATTTCTGGGCAGAATGGTGCGGTCCCTGCCGCCAAATTGCCCCGGCAGTTGATGAAATCGCAGCAGAATATCAGGGGAAAGCGGTGATTGGAAAAGTAAATGTAGATCATCATCCAACCATCGCCTCAGAATATGGAATCAGATCAATTCCATCATTGTTGGTCTTTTCAAAGGGAAAAGTACAACAGCAAATTGTAGGAGCGGTAGGAAAAGGAGAATTAGCCGAAGCTCTGGATAAATTAGTATAACAGAAACACTTGAATACAACAATACAAAAGGTAATTATTATTGGTTCCGGCCCTGCTGGACTTACAGCAGCAATCTATGCCGCCCGGGCGAATTTAAAACCTCTCGTTTTTGAGGGGCTTCAGCCGGGAGGGCAGCTAACCATTACCACGGATGTGGAGAATTTCCCGGGATTTCCCCAGGGAATTATGGGACCGGAACTGATGGATTTATTTCGCAAACAAGCACAGCGTTTTGAAGCAGATACGCAGTTTAAAATAGTGGATGAAGTGGATATTTCCTCCCGTCCTTTTAAAGTAAGGACAGGGGAAGAGGAATACCTTACAGAATCAATTATTATCTCCACAGGAGCTACTGCAAAATTGCTAGGGCTTGAATCCGAAACTAAACTCATGGGGCATGGCGTGTCTGCCTGTGCTACCTGCGATGGATTCTTCTTCAAAGATAAGAAGGTACTCATTGTAGGCGGGGGAGATTCTGCCATGGAAGAAGCCACATTTTTGACCAAGTTTGCCAGTAGTGTATCCATCGTGCACCGCCGGGATGAATTCCGTGCTTCCAAAATAATGCAAGACAGAGCATTGAATAACCCGAAAATAGATGTCATCTGGAATGCAAACATAGAAGACATGTTAGGTGAACCGGGAAATGGCGGTCTCACAGGCGTTATCTTGAAGAATACAGTGACAGGTGAAACCTCTCAAATGGATTGCGACGGTGTATTTATGGCAATAGGTCATAAACCTAATTCTGAATTGTTTAACGGAAAATTAAACCTGGATGAGAACGGGTACATTAAAACTGAACCCGGAACTACAAAAACATCTGTACCAGGTGTCTTTGCCTCCGGTGATATCCAGGACCATGTGTACCGACAAGCTGTCACCGCAGCAGGTTCAGGATGTATGGCAGCATTGGATGCTGAACATTTTCTCGAAAATAATCCCTTAGAATAAATCCGATTACCTTTTGTCTTTAAAAAGACAAAATGGTACCAGAAAATCAACATTATAACCTGTCCATAGAGGCAGGAGCTTACCACATTTTTTCCCTTCCCGGGAATACAGAAATTCTATTATCCAAATTAAATGAGGGTATCCGGTGAAAAAGATAGCCATATTGGATTGTGGCCCCAGCCTTATTGAGGTCTCAAATGAATTTGGATATGCACCTGAATGGATTATGGCTCTGTGCGCACAAAGTAATGCTGAATTTTCCTGGATCAGATCTTACGAAGGTGAGACCATAGACGAAAATGCTGCCAATGGTTTTATCATTACAGGTTCTCCTCTATCAGTCTATGAAGAGGCAGAGTGGATGCTAGAGTCAGAAGCCCTCATTTCCAACGCACATGAAAAGAGATTACCCATCCTGGGGATTTGTTTTGGGCATCAGCTTATAGCAAAAGCACTGGGAGGTACAGTTGAATTAAATCCTTCAGGTTGGGAATTAGGTTCCTACCCTGTAGAACTAACCATGGCAGGAATCGAATCACCCCTTTTCACCGGAATCCCAAATCCTTTTTATGCCCATGAATCTCATCAGGATGCGGTTACAATGCTGCCCACATCAGCAATAGAATTAGCTAAAAACACAAAAGGGAATCAGGCTTTCCATGTGGGTGAAACCACGTTCGGGGTCCAGTTTCATCCTGAATTTTCCCATGCGGTCATAAAAAAGTATGTAGAAGTTCGTTCACAAAAGGGGGTGACTGTTGATGGCCCATCCGTACCTGCCTCCACCCATAGTCATTTGATTTTACACAATTTTATTCAATCTATTAATTAAAAGGAAAAAATATGCCCATACCATTATATAGTATAAAAGATTTATCTCAATCTCTGGGAAATGAGAATGCCTTAACCATAAAACAATTTGATATCCATCGAGGAGCCTGCTATGTTTTTGAGGGACCTATGGGGTCAGGGAAAACCACTTTTCTGGATATTTTATATTCCCGAAGAAAACCACAAAGAGGTGAGATTTTATTTGAGGAGAAGGATATGTACAAGTACTCCAACGGAAGCTACCATGATCAGATTGCTATTGCACCTCAAACATTTAGTCCGCCCTGGGGAACGGTACGCAATTATTTGGTAAAAACTTTTAAAAAATACAGCCATATAAAAAATGTGGAAAAACGATTAGATGAGATTGGAAGAAAGATGTCCATGACTCATTTATTCGACCAGAAAATGAAAACTCTTACTCCCTGCGAATTACGCTGGGTGGTACTTGGTGCTCAAATTGGAGCAGACAGTAAAGTTTTATTTATTGATGAAGTAGAGCAGCATTTAGGGAAGAGCGATTTGAAAACCCTGCTCACTATGCTTCATAGAAAAATAAACTATGATGGGGTTACACTCATTGCTTCAACTCAAAACAAGGAAATATTATCCAGGATTGCATCTGTTACCATTACTTTAGATAATGGCAGGATTACTTCTGTACGGTCTTCCGGAAAAAAACGGGACCGTTATAAAGGTAATCGCGGTAGAAGATAAACGGATATTTTTTGATAACTCCCTGGCGTATTTAATTTAAGGTAATATTCCAGGGTCTTAGGTGCGAAACCAAAAAATGTAAGTTGATCAGATTTTAAAATTACTCGTCCTACCGTGGACTGTTACTATTGGAAAGGGTTCTTCTTACTGCAGCCTGCCATGCATGAACCAGCTTTGATCGTGAATCCTCATCCATTTGACTGGAAAACTCCCGATCAGTTTGCAGTAAGGATTTCAATTCATCACTATTCTCCCAAAATCCTGATTGTAGTCCCGCCAGAAATGCTGCACCTAAGGCAGTGCTCTCAATGTTTTCAGGGCGGACAATATGTAAATTGAGAATGTCTGATTGAAATTGCATAAGAAAATTATTTGTCACTGCACCTCCATCCACTTTTAGAGCGGACAGCTCGACATCCAAATCTTTAAATACAGATTCAAGCAGATCACGAACCTGAAAGGCAATACTTTCCAAGGCTGCACGAATGATATGATTTTTGTTTACCCCTCGTGTTAATCCGGATATGGTTCCCCGGGCATTCATATCCCAATAGGGTGCTCCCAAACCGGTAAATGCAGGCACAATGACCACTCCATTTGAATTGGGAACTGATTGTGCCATTTCCTCCGAATCCGATGCATGGTTTATGAGTTGCAATTCATCCCTTAGCCATTGAATTAATGCACCGCCGATAAAAACAGATCCCTCCAGAGCATAGGCAGGTTTTCCAAAATTATCAATGGCAATCGTTGTCAATAATCCTGCAGTGGACTGGATTGCATCTTTTCCCGTATTGGTAAGCATAAAACAGCCCGTACCATAAGTACATTTTGTCTCTCCTGGGTCAAAGCATCCTTGACCAAACAGAGCTGCCTGTTGATCTCCTGCAATCCCGCAAATGGGAATTAGGGTGCCAAAAAGCCTAGTCCTTCCAAATTCTCCAGCAGAAGGGAGAACTTGAGGAAGTAGATTATGAGGAATATGCAAATAGTCCAATAAGGCTTCATCCCATTGAAGGGAGTTTATATTGAAGAGAAGAGTACGGGAAGCATTGGTATAATCAGTGACATGTGCAATTTCTTCCGTTAGTTTCCAAACCAGCCAAGTATCAATCGTACCGAAAGCAAGTTTCCCTGACTCTGCATTTTTTCGGGCACCCTTAACATTATCCAGTAACCATTTAATTTTTGTTCCGGAAAAATAACTGTCCAGCACCAATCCTGTTTTTTCTTTAAATATTTGATCCAGACCATCTTCGGATAATTGGGTGCAAATAGAGGAAGTCCTTCGGCATTGCCAGACAATGGCATTATGTATTGGTTTACTGGTTTCCCTGTTCCAGATTACAGTGGTTTCTCTTTGGTTGGTAATTCCAATTCCTTTACAATCTGAAGGAGAATTCTCCTTAAAAGCAAGCATGAGTAGATGTAAGGTAGTATCCCAAATTTCATCAGCATCATGTTCAACCCAGCCAGGTTTCGGATATAATTGGGTAAACTCCTGATAATATTTTTTTATTACCTTACCAGCCTTATCAATGAGTACAACGGTAATTCCGGTGGTACCGGCATCAATGGACAAAATAAAAGGTTTCACAAATACTCCTTATTAATCATTCGAAATTCAAGGACGGAAATTTACACTTTAATCATTCAAGTAATGGGGAGTAAATCCGTAAATTTCACTGCTCAAATTGGAAAGAAATCAAATGGATGAACATTACCAAAAAGTAACGATATATCTGCCAGTCCTTCTTACCCTGATTTTGGGGACAGCACTTTACAGCCAAAACATGAGTGCATCAGCAATTTTGGATTCCATGACTGCAGCCATGCAGCCTGTTTCTGCAAAGGGAAAAATGGAACAGGAAATCATCAGCTCAAAAAATGTCAAGCGTGTCTTCACCTTTGAGTACTTTTCTGAGAATAATGGAGAAAATGTTCTCATTCGTTACCTGGAGCCACGCAAGGTAAAAAACAATGCCTTTCTCATAAAAAATAATGGCGAAGACATATGGGTGTACTTCCCCCGTACACGGAGGGTGCGTAAGTTAGCCTCTCATGCTAAAAATCAGAAAGCTCAGGGAAGTGATTTTTCTTATGAGGACTTTTCCGGCAGTGAAAACTGGAAAAATGATTATAAAGTAAACTTAGGTGACTCAGGAGAAAGAGAAACTTACCTTCTGAATTTTATCAGAAAAGAGAAGGCAGATGTTTCATACAATAAACAAAATATTTTTGTAGATAAACGCACTTACTATCCTCACCGTATTTTTTATTTTGAGGATGATGAGCATGTAAAAACTTTGGAATTTAAAGAGATTACAGAAATTCAACATTACCCCACTGCCCAAAGAATGGTGATGAAAAATCATGCTGAAGGGTCACAGACGGAAATGCGAATTCTAAATATGGAATATAATGTGGAGTTTGAGGAAAATTTCTTTTCGGAACGAAATCTGAAAAAGTAATTTGATATACATTTATTTGAAACCAAATATTTTAGCAAATTAAACAGGTATCCCGGCTTACCCCATAATTCAATAAATGAACATAAGAAATGATCAATATACAATAATCCTGCTCCTGTTGTTTTTTCCCTCCTTGGGGATTAGCCAGGTTGAATTCTTTGGATATATGGAAACAGAATATGACTGGATGGAAGTTAAAGAGTCCACCTATGCTTTTGGGTATAATAAGTTAAGATTAGATTATGAGTCTTTCCCTGCTGAAGAAGTGTCCATCAGGGGGAATATAAATTTTCAAACATACCACGGACAAACCATTTGGGAGGCTTTTGATTTTCTCCCTTTTGATTCCCTGAATATCAATGGAGAGGCTGTACATTCCATGCCCATTTCATTTTTGGACAGCATATACATGGACAATTTATATATCAATGCCGCTTTCCCCAGGTTTGATGTTACCCTGGGAAGGCAGCCCATTTCATTAGGGACTGGATATGCCTGGAATCCCCTGGATATATTTAACCAAAAAGAATTGGTTGATCCAACCTATGAACAGCCAGGTGTACATGCGGTGAGGTTGGAATATTATATCAACGAAAAGTGTATTGTAGATTTCATTCTTTCTCCTGACACAAATTTTACTCAACCGTCGGGAATGATTCAAGTCAAATCCAATGTTGCTTCCTTTGATTACAGTGTAAATGTGGCAAGAAAGAATCATCTCTATCCCTTTTGGGAGGACGAAGATACTGTTTCCACCCACAGGGAAACCAGTTTTATAGGTGGTTCCTTCACAGGTGAAATTAGTGAATATGGCATGTGGGGAGAGGCGCTTTGGTCCCTTTCATCTAACAATTCGGCGGGAGATGTTTCCTATGGTTTAGATCATACATTTAACAATGGTTTATATGTGATGCTGGAAGGCTATCATAATTCTCTCGGGGCTGAAAAGGACGGACTATATGATTTCCATTACCTCAATTATTTTTCAGGGGAAACGAAATCACTCATGCAGAATTATCTGTTTAGTCTGTTGTCAAAACAGATAAATGAATATGTATCCTGCTCTGTATTTATCTTTGGGAATCTGGACGATAATAGTTTCATGTATGCCCCGCAGCTTTCCTGGGAAATTTTGCAGGATGTATCTCTATCTGCTTTCACTGCTTTTTCTTCGGGTGATGCAGACAGTGAATTTGGCATTCAAAATCAATCCTTCAGGGTGAGAATGAGAGCCTACTTTTAAAACTACCACAATTATGAAAATTTAATTCCAAATATAATTTATGCGTAAATCCTTTTTACATATTGTTGCCCGTTGGACCTCCCTTTACACCTGGTGGGTGGCAGGGGGTATTATTGTTGTAACACTCTTTCTCGGATATAATGCCTCAACCCTGCAGATGCGTACAGGGTACGATAATCTCCTCCCCGGTGATAATCCATTAACAGCAGAGTATAACCGGATTTTAGATGAGTTTGAAAATGAGTCCAGTATTATTTTATTGGCGCGGGGGAAAGAAGATAGTTTAAAAGCTTTTGCAGATGCTGTAAAGCCATTACTGGAGGAATTTGAAGATTGGGTATCCATGGTGCATACGCAGATACCTGCAGATTTCTACAGAAAAAATGCTCTAAAACTCATCCCACCTGACCAACTTGAAAATGTTGGCAGTATGTTTGAAGACCCTAATCTGGTTCCCTTTTTGCAAAACCTGAATAATGCCTTTGAAAGGGAATACCAAGGGAATGATGGGGCGTTAGAGTCTAACAGGGATGAACTGGATGCAGTGCGTTTTTTAGATGGATTAGAATCCTTTATTCAACTTCAACAATCTGTAATGGAAGGTGTATCATCGTCTCAAATTGGCAGGGAAGCCGTAGATGCCATAACCTTTGGGGAGACCTATATGCTGGCACCTGACAAGGAAATGATTCTTATCATGGTTGAGCCTGCATTCAATATGTTGGTTGATCCTGATTTTTTACAGGAAAGTATCAATGGAATTGAAAAAGTTGTACAGGAAACAGGAGAGAAGTTTTATGTCAGCACCGGTTTAACGGGCTCCCTGGTTTTAGGGCGGGATGAATATGAAGCCTTTATGTCTGACTCCTGGAATGTGACCCTGTTAGCGTTGGCGGGAATTTTCATATTGTTTGTCATTTCCTTCCGTATGTGGGTGTCGCCTGTTCTTGCCATTGTTACGGTAATATTGGGAGTAACCTGGGGAATTGGTTTCTCCAGCTTTATGGTGGAATATCTCAACATGATGACAGCCATGATGTCTGTCATTCTCATTGGATTGGGGATTGATTTCAGCGTGCATTTAATTTCCGGTTATACTGAGAAACGAAATCAGGGTCTGGATGTGTTTGTATCTATGGAAGAAACCCTGCAGCGCTTTGGTCCCGGAATTATGACAGGAGGTGTCACCACCGGATTAGCATTTCTAACGATGATAGTATCCCGGACAGAAGGGATGCGTGAAATGGGCCTTATGGCGGGTACAGGAATCATCTTCACAATGTTAGCTACCATTATTATTCTCCCTACACTTCTGGTAATCAGGGAGCGCATCCTTAGAAATTATAAAAAGAAATTCCCTGTGAGAGATGTATCTTACCCCATTTTAGGGAGTATTGCCACCAACATTGCTAAAATCCGCCGGGTCTGGTTGGGACTGTTTCTGCTCCTGTCTGTGTTTCTGGGATATCGTTCAACGCAGATGAAAATGGACTATAATTATTTGAATTTAGAGCCTATTGGCTTGGAGTCAATTAAACTTCAGGAAGAGTTAATTGAGGAATTTGACTTGTCCTCAGATTTTATAATGCTCACTGCTGAATCTCTTCCTGAAGCAAGACGACTCACTGAAAATGCAAGGGAATTGAAAAGTACCGGCTGGGTGGAAAGCATAACGGATTATCTCCCCAATGAAGAAGGTTTGGAGAAACAGTATCAGTTTCTGAGAGAATTACGCCGTACTATAAGAAACCGTGAAGTTCGGCGTCAGATGTCCACCCATGACATGAAACTATATCGTAAAGAAATGGAACGGCTGGAAGCCAATATTATCGAATTACAGGATATGGCATTTTTAGGTGGACAGGATAAAGTATATGAGAAGGCAATCAGAATTGTAGGTGAAGCAGAGGATAGTATTCCAAGAGGTAACCTGACAACATATATAAATCAGATTGATACGGGACTTACCAGGACTGAGCTTACATATTTTCAACAGCAATTTGCAGGAAAATTAAAATCAGCAATTCTGGAGATGACAAATGCAGAACCGCTTACCCTTGAAAATCTCCCCGGTGACATAAAAAACAGATTCACAGGAAAAAGTGGAGACTTGTTTATCATAAATGTGTACCCTGCAAAAAATGTTTGGGAAGATGCCCGTTTCCTATATTCCTTTACTGAGGAGGCTCGAGAGTTGAGTTCTCGCGCTACCGGGCTTCCACCCATTTTTGTAGAGTTAATGGACATTATGAGTAAAGATGGAAAGAATGCCACCTATTTTGCATTATTGGCTGTGTTTTTTGTTTTACTCATTGATTTCAGGTCTGTGAAATATGCCCTCGCAGGTATGGTACCCCTCATATTCGGAGCCGTATGGATGATGGGAGTTATGGAACTGGGAGGACTCATGTTCAATATGATGAATATTATGGCTGTTCCTCTCATCATAGGTATTGGAATTGATGATGGCGTTCATATTCTGCATCGTTGGAAAATCGAAAAAAATCTGGACACTGTTTACAGATCAACAGGAAAGGCAATACTCTTAACCTCTCTCACCACCATGCTTGGGTTTGGTTCTCTTTGGTTTGCCACCTATCGTGGACTTGGCAGTATGGGACTTGCATTGTTTATCGGAGTGGGTACCTGCTTTTTTGCGACTCTGTTTATGCTGCCTCCCTTATTGGGGATGAATAAAAAATCTTCCTAATATTGAATGCCAATCATCCTGAATATTATTAATATACCTTGCAATTTAGAGAAATAAAACAACATCATCTGCCGGCGGTTATTTCCATAGGCGTTTTGTTTTTGGCTGATTGTCTTGCCTTTTTCCTGGCGTACTCCCTTACGGACAGCTTAGGGTCTGAAACAGTAGGGATTAAATATCCCTTCAGGGTTTTGGCATTGGTAATCTTCCTCATTTATATATCTCGCTGTTATAACCCCGCTGCTCTGCGCTCCCGCGGTCAAGAGGCGAAAACGATAATCCAACTCATTTATGTGGTCGGAATTGGATATGTCTTCTATAAAATCTTCTCTAAATCAATCAGTATTGATAAAGCACAATATGACTTGGTATTTCTTCATTCGTTTCTGTTTTTAGATACCTTATTCCGCTTTATAATTCGTAGTATCCAACGAATGATTTTAGGGAAGGGTATTGGGATGAGGAATACCATACTCCTTGGTTCAGGGGAAGATGCACTTCACCTGGCTGATGAAATTTCCCGCAATCCTTCTTATGGGTTCCGGCTTCTGGGGTATTTTGAGGATGAAGACAGCAAAAGTTTAGACCGATATTGTTCCCGCTTAGGTTCGCAGGATGATATTGAATCTTATCTGGAAAACCACACCGTGCATGAAATGATTATTGCACTTGAAATTCATGAACACGAAAAGCTCCTGAATCTCATCGGCAGATTCAATGCTAATAATATTTGTATGAAAGTAATTCCGGACATGTATGAGACCATCAGCGGACAAGTGAGAATTGAGACTCTGCGCGGCTTACCTCTTTTGGATATAAATCCTGATATCATGACAGAGTTTCAGTCCATTTTGAAGCGGGGCATGGATATTATGGTTTCTGTATTAGTTCTTACCCTCCTCATCCCTGTTAATCTGGTCATAGGATTATTGATTCAATTAACCTCTCGGGGAGGGATTTTTTATTATCAAATTCGCAAGGGACTGCATGGCCGGGAATTTACTCTCTATAAATTCCGTACCATGTATATAAACTCTGAAAAAACGACCGGTCCCGTTTGGGCAGATAAAGATGATCCCCGAATTACACCTATAGGAAAATTATTACGAAAATTCCATTTGGATGAAATTCCACAATTATTAAATGTACTTAAGGGGGATATGAGTGTTATTGGTCCCCGCCCTGAACGCCCCAGAATCATTAATGATTTAATGGAAGAATTTCCCTATTATTCTCACCGTTTCAAAGTGAAGCCGGGTATCACCGGGTGGGCACAAATTCGCGGTGCGTATGATACTTCATTGGCAGATGTTCATAATAAATTGAAACACGATTTTTTTTATATAGAAAATATGTCCCTTCTTCTGGATATCAAAATTATTTTCCTGACCATCTGGGCAGTTATCAGAGGTAGAGGACATTAATTCCGGAAATAGATTCCCCTGAAAAGGAGCCAACTTTAGTATTTTAATTCACTAAAACGATTAAGTGGATTCAAAGCAAATTCCCTCCTTCCAAAATAATCTTCAATTGAAATAATATCATTAGAATCATTCTGAGGAATATATGTAATTTATAAATGAGAATGATACTCAATTATAACTAATTTGAATCTATGACAGATACGGCATTATTAGACAAATTTAAAATAGCACTGAAAAAAGAGGGGTTGAAAAATACTCCCCAAAGGGTAGCAGTGTTGGAAGAAATCATAAAAGATGAAGGGCACCGAGAATCAGAAGAAATCTATCTGGCATTGAAAAACCAAGGCCGGCATGTCTCCAGGGCAACGGTGTACAGAACTATGGATATTTTGGTGTCCAACGGGTTTGCACGAAAACTGAATCTGGGGGATGGCAGGGCACGCTATGAGTCTAAAGTAAATAGTCCTCACCATGACCATCTGGTATGTATTGATTGTGGACTCATCATTGAATTTATGGATCAGGAGATTGAAGATATTCAGGAGGAGATTGCAGACCAGCATGACTTCGTACTGAAACGCCATATTCATCAATTATTTGGTTTGTGTAAAACATGTCAGAAATAGCCCTCACTGCGGTACAGCCGGGAGAAACAGTAAGGGTAAACGCCTTTACAGCATCCTTAGAATTGCAATCCCGCCTGGTTGAAATGGGAATTTTACCGGGAGTAAACATCAGATTGATAAAGTCTGCACCCTTTAAGGGACCCGTTGAATTGAAAATACGCGGTTACCATGTATCGCTCCGTTGGAATGATGCCCAACATATATTAGTTACAGGAAAATAATTTTATGAGCAATTCCCAACCCTATGTAGCCCTGATGGGAAATCCCAATTCAGGAAAAACAGCTATATTCAACCTCCTCACCGGACTTAATCAGAAAGTATCCAACTATCCGGGAATTACCGTGGAACAACGGTTGGGAACTGCAGACCTTTCCGAAGGGAAAACGACTCAAATACTTGATTTGCCCGGAACTTACAGCCTCACTCCGGAATCCCTGGATGAAAAAATAGTTGCTTCTCAGGTAGTGGAATGGATGCAGGGGAAAAATAAACCTGCTGCCATCATCTCCGTAGTGGATGCTGCGAATCTCAGCAGAAACCTTTATTTGACAACCCAACTTCTCGATCTGAATATTCCTGTCATACTTGCACTGAACATGATGGACAGAGTGAAAAAGCGAAAACAGGAAATAGACTTAGAAAATCTAAAGTCAATGCTGGGTGTGACTGCAGTAATTCCCATGTCGGCAAAACAACATTGGGGGATAGAAGCATTACAAGAATCACTGAGAGAAGTATCAGCTAAAAATTCACATTCTTCTAAAACACCGCTGCAGTTGTACATACCTGAAAAAATCGAAAATATTTTAGAACCAATCAGCAAATTTTTCGAGGAATATATTGCTTACCCACCTAACCTTGCTAAAACCCAGGCATTAAGGATCATCACCAGAAAGTCAGCCCTGGAGGTGTATGAGCCGCACCTTTCACCTTCCCGGATAGAGCAATTAATTGCCCTGAGAGATGAAGCGGTAGAACATATTGATGCATCTGCGGTAAATCATCGTATTCTTGAAGCCAGGTTGCGTTACGAGCTCATTGACAGAGAATTGCAGTCTTATCATCTGGAAAAAGTTGAAAATCCACACATAGAGTCCCGATCAGAAAAAGTGGATAAAATATTAACCCACAGAATTTGGGGACCACTCATCTTTATTGGTCTCCTTTATGGTATTTTCCAGTCCATTTTCACCTGGGCTTCTCTGCCCATGGATTGGATTGATTTGGGTATTGGGTTGGTAGGTGATGCCGTCATTACTGCCATGCCCCCGGGAATATTCCGGGATTTGATAGTTGAGGGAGTGGTTGCCGGGGTAGGTTCCATACTCATATTTCTTCCTCAGATTTTGATTCTCATGTTTTTCATGACTCTCCTTGAAGATTCAGGGTATATGGCACGAGTTGCTTTTATGATGGATGCCGTCATGAGTAAGGTGGGGCTGCACGGGAAATCAGTATTACCACTGATGAGCGGGTATGCTTGTGCCATTCCGGGCATCATGGCTACCCGAACTATTGATAACTGGAAGGAAAGGCTCATCACCATTCTCATTCTTCCCCTAATGAGCTGTTCTGCACGCCTGCCCGTTTATACCCTGATGATAGGAGCTTTCATCCCTCAAAAAACCATTGGTGGAATTTTCAATCTACAAGGGATCATTATGGTGTGTATGTATTTTCTGGGTACCATTACTGCCCTCATCATCGCTGCTGTCATTTCCCGGTTTATTGAAAATAGGGGAAAATCCTCCTTCGTCATGGAACTTCCTCCTTATAGAATTCCTCTGGCAACATCCCTGTTCAGACAGCTCTTTATCCGGGGAAAATTGTTCGTTGTAAATGCAGGAAAAATCATCATGGCTATTTCCATTGTCCTTTGGTTTCTTGCTTCTTTCCCAAAAATGGAGGATCAATCCTCTCTACACATTCAGGATAGTTACGCCGGTAAAATTGGGCAATTTATTGAACCTGCAATTGCTCCGCTGGGCTTTGACTGGAAAATAGGTATTGGGCTCATCACATCCTTTGCTGCCAGAGAAGTGGTAGTGAGTACTCTTGCCACTTTGTATAATGTGGAAAATGAGGGAGATGATGTGCTGGGAATTACGCAGGCACTAAAACGAGATATTGATCCCGTGTCAGGAAAGCCTCGTTATACACCGCTGGTTGCCCTCTCAATCATGGTCTTTTATGTCTATGCTGCCCAGTGTATGGCAACCTTTGCAATTGTTCGCAATGAAACAAATAGTTGGAAATGGCCCCTATTTATGATGATTTATATGACTGCTTTAGCTTATTTCGGTTCTCTCCTTGTGTATCAGGGAGGACAAATAATGGGGTTATCCTGAAAATGGATTTTCAACTCATTATTGCTATAATTATTGGTTTGCTTGCTGCAGGATATGTAATAAAGACATTCGTGCATCAAACAACAAAAAGGGAAACTGACCCGGAATGTGATGATTGTCCTGCCGGCAGGAAGAAAGCGGGGAAATGAAAATATTGGTCATTTGTCAGTGGTCAGTAGTCATTGGTAAAGAGTCATTGGTCAAGAGTCATTAGTCATTGGTCACGGTGAAGCTGGTTGCAGAACTGTGCATCAACTTCAGATTTCATCATTCAATATTCCATATTCATAATTCAACAATTTCCTTTCTCCCTTTTCCTTATTCTTATTCCCGTTTTTCTAATTTTTCACTTTTAATTTTTCATTTTTAATTCCAGGGCTATTCACAAAGGCTTTGTTACGCTTTGATACTTTTATAAATCAAGAGGAGGATGTAAATTTCAAAGATAAATTTTATACTTTTGTGAGGAGTACATCCATAGTGAAACCGAATATGCTAATTGCAATTTTGACTTTTTCCATCTGTCTGGCAGCAAGAGGAGACCTCCTTTCTACCCAGATTTTAGACACCCGCAATATCTCCAACAATCAGGCATATATTGAAAATGAACTCAGCCAGATAATCTCTGATCAGTTTTCCTTAGAACCGGTGCAATATGGGTTTTGGCTCTATAAAATCACTTACGAAACTGTTGATATTCATGGAAATCCCCACATTGCTTCCGGCTCAGTTTCTTTCCCAAGAGTGGACTGGCCTCAATTTCCCGGCGAAGAAGCATTTCCCATTCTGTCTTACCAGCATGGCACCGTTATCGAAAAATCCTCTGTGACTTCAGTAAATGGTGAATGGATTCTCAACGCCATACTCACCGGCAGCGGATATGTGTATGTGGAACCTGATTATCTTGGTTTAGGGGACTCTGAAGGCAGACACCCTTACCAATTAGCCGAGCCCTACGGCACTGCTGTTGTGGATATGCTGAGGGCTACCCGTCAACTTGATGCCCAGCGTGACGATTTGAAATTAAATGACCAATTATTTCTTGCCGGATATTCTGAAGGCGGCTATGCCACCATGGCAGTGCAGAAAATTATTGAAAGAGACTATGCAGATGAATTTTCCATTACCATATCATTCCCTATGGCAGGGGCATATTCCATGTCAGGAATTATGACAGATGTCATGCTTGCCTATGCCTCTTACGGTCAGCCCTTTTACTTTCCCTATGTGTTATTTTCTTACATAGAGTCCTATCCTGTATTAGGCTCACATGAGGAGTATCTTGTGCCTGAGTATGTATTCCTCTATGATATGTTTGACGGGTATCATTCCAGCGGAGAAATCAATGCAGCCATGCCTTCCATCCCCATTACCATCATGAAGCCGGACTCTGTTCAATCTTTTCAGGAGAACATGAACCATCCACTCAGATTAGCTCTGCAGGAAAATGACCTGTTTGATTGGCATCCTGAAGCGCCCATGCACCTCTTTCACGGATTGGGAGATGAATTAGTGCCTTATGAAAATTCTCAACTTGCCTACGATACCTTCCTCGCCAATGGTGCGGATGATATTCATTTAGAACTCATACCTGCAGATTGGGGCGGCCATTCCGAAGTTGCTCCTTTTGCATTGTTTGGTGCCTATGAACTTGCCAAAGATATACAGATGATAAATCCTCTTGGAGATGTGAATCAGGATATGGAATTTAATATTTTGGATTTGGTGAGAACTGCCTACATTATTCTTCATGGGCATGATAACGAGTATGAAGTCTGGGCTGCAGATGTAAATAAAGATGATTCCATTAACATACAAGATATTGTCCTCATTGTTGATTTAGCGCTAAGTTCCTAATTTTTAGCTGATAGTTTACCATTCGTAATAAAGTAAAGAATGGTTCCAAAGAAAACACATCGACAAATCCTGGCAGTTCGCAAATACGAATAACCATAAGCTAATAACGATCAACCATCAACTACCAACTAACAACTATAAACTATAAACTATAAACTCCATTCCTTTTTCCTGCCTTAAATTTACCTACAGAAATGGAACCTGTTTTAACAACGGATATACATGAAATTTTCATGTCCCGTGCATTGGAACTTGCCAGGCAGGGCAGAGGAAATGTTTCACCAAACCCTTTAGTGGGCTGTGTACTGGTGAAGGAAGGCGAAATTATCGGGGAAGGATATCATGAAGAATTTGGCGGTGCTCATGCGGAGGTGAATGCGCTGCGGAATTCCCGCCAGGATCCCGTTGATGCCACTGCCTATATTAATCTTGAACCTTGCTGCTTTATGGGAAAAACACCTCCCTGCACGGACACCCTTATTCAAAACGGGATTGCAGAAGTGTATATTGGTATGCTTGATCCAAATCCTGAAGTGAATGGAAAGGGAGTTGAAGCTTTAAAGAAAGCAAATATAATTGTTCATGTTGGCGTGGGAGAAGAAGATGCCTGGAATTTGAACCGCCCTTTCGAAAAATGGATTACCACCAAAATACCCTTTGTCACTGCCAAAGCTGCCCAGACGCCTGCCGGGTTCATGGGGGTGGACTCTGACCACTCTGTATGGCTCACAGGTGAAGTTTCAGGGAGACATACCCATCAATTGCGGGCAGAATCAGATGCGATTCTCATTGGGCGGCAAACGGCTGTGATTGATGACCCCGCCTTGACGGTTCGACATGTCCCCGGTGAAAACCCCACGAGGGTGATTTTGGATACGAACCGTACCCTTCCTTTAACCTTGAACATGTTTCATGACAGAAAAGCGAAAAATATAGTTTTCTGCTCTGAAAACAGGTTTGACAGAAACAAAACCCATTTCTGTGATTATATTCCTGTCCCCGAAGCAGAAAATGGACTATCCATTCCTCATATTGTGAGAAAACTGGGCGAGAAAAATGTTACCAGTCTGTTAGTGGAAGGGGGGCAGGAGGTGCTGCAATCTTTTTTAGATGCAGACTGTATTGACAGAATGGTGATTTATACCGCAGCAAATGAATTGGAAAAAGCAGAATTGAAAAATCCCCTGATCATACCGGAAAACTGGGTGATCACTATTGAAGACTTTTTAGGAGAAGACCGCGTCATTATTGCGGAAAAAGGAGTTGAATGTTTACAGGAATTGTAGAAGAATTGGCCTCAGTTACCTCTATTGAGCAAAAGGAAAAAGGGGTGCGTTTTACCCTCTCAGCCAAAATAGTGATGGATGATTTAAAAATAGGTGACAGTCTATCCGTAAATGGGGTTTGTCTTACCGTTACTGAAAGATCAGAGTGGGAATTTTGTCTGGATTTAGTACCGGAAACATTGGAAAAATCTAATCTGGGTGAGCTGAAGGAAGGCGATGTGGTTAATTTGGAGCGTGCAATGAAGCTCTCAGACAGACTGGGGGGGCATATTCTTCAGGGACATGTGGAGACTATTGGCGTAATTTTGGAAAAGCAAGAACTGGATGACGGGGCTGTATTGCTGGTTGGCCTTGATCCTGAATGGATGCGTTATTGTATTCCCAAAGGCTCCATTGCGTTGGATGGCGTATCTCTCACCATTGCAAAAATTGAAAATAATATTATTGAAATAGCTCTTATTCCTCATACTCTTGAGCATACAACCTTGGGGCAGAAAATTAAATCTGACACATTGAATGTGGAAACAGATATTATTGGAAAATATATTGAAAGGCTCATAGGCTTTGAAGATGAGGATGCCGCAAAAGATGCTGAAATTTTACAGGCAATCAGACATGTACAATATGGAGAAAGCTGAAACCAAACTGCAGATAGAAGAAGCCATCCACCATTTTCAAAAAGGTGGTATGGTGATTGTGGTGGACGATGAAGATCGTGAAAATGAAGGAGATTTCATTGTAGCGGCAGAAAAAGCCACCCCTCAGGATATCAACTTCATGATGAAAGAAGGAAGAGGGCTTATCTGTATGGCAATTCCTTCTTCTTATTCTCAACGATTGGATCTGGCACCTATGGTACCAGAAAATACTTCTGCACATCATACTAATTTTACCGTCAGTGTAGATGCGGTTAATAATACTACCACCGGCATATCCGCAATGGACCGTTGGCAGACAGTGCAGGTAATTCTGAATGAAAATTCCTCTCCCAATGAATTAGCCCGCCCCGGACATATGTTCCCCTTAACGGCAAAGAATGGGGGAGTGCTGCAGAGAGCAGGCCATACGGAAGCAGCTATGGATTTAGCAGTTATGGCAGGGTTGAAACCCTCTTCTTTATTAGTGGAAATAATTGATGAAGACGGTTCCATGGCACGCATGCCTCAATTACAGGATCTTGCAAATAAACATGAACTACCTCTCATCACCATTGCTGACCTCATCGAGTACCGTCGAAAGCATGAAAAACTGGTAGAAGAACTCTCCAATATTTCGCTTCCCAATAAGTATGGTTCTTTCCAATTGCGCTTATTTGAAGATAAAATCCATGGGGATCATCATGTGGCATTAACCAAGGGAGACATCCAACCGGAAGATGAGGTATTGGTGCGGGTGCATTCTCAATGTCTTACAGGAGATATATTCGGTTCCCTGCGCTGTGATTGCGGCCAGCAGCTAAACTCTGCCTTGGACTGTATCGAAAAAGACGGCAAGGGCGTTCTCATATATCTGCGGCAGGAGGGAAGAGGTATTGGATTAAAAAATAAAATTCTCGCCTATAAACTTCAAGATGAAGGATTAGATACAGTGGAAGCAAACCATAGATTAGGCTTCCCTGCAGATTTACGGGAATACGGCATCGGAGCGCAGATCATCAGGGAATGTGGGGTTCGAAAAATGAAACTACTCACCAACAATCCGCGAAAAATTATCGGGCTGGAAGGCTATGGTTTAGAAGTGGTTGGCAGGGAACCTATTGAATTTGATTCCAACGCCATTAATAAAAAATACCTAAAGACCAAAAGAGATAAATTGGGTCATTTTATTCTCAATGAGGAGTAATGCATGACTACTCCGGTTACAGTTAAGGATACCAAAATAACCATTGTCCTTAGTGAATTTAATCTCCCGGTTACTGAAAATCTTTTAAAAGGCGCTGAAGATGCGTTTGCTGAGTCTGGTGGAAATAAGGAGTTATTAAAAGTATTTCGGGTGCCGGGGGCATTTGAAATTCCTGCTGCTATACATCAGGTGTTAAAGCACCAACAACAGGAAGCTGTTATTGCTCTCGGTGCAGTTATCAGGGGAGATACGCCTCATTTTGATTATATTTCGGGAGAATCAGCAAGAGGATTAGCAGAACTGGGGCTGGAAGCGCATATCCCTGTTATTAATGGCATCATTACCACCAATAATGCCCGCCAGGCCTATGAACGCTCCCGCCTTGATAAGAAGAATAAGGGGCGGGAAGCTATGCTGGCGGCACTGCAGACCATTGCAGTTTACCGGGATATCCAGAAGCCGGCTTAGTGCACATCTTCACTTTTCTCCTCTGTACCGCCTTATTATTTCCTCTTTCTTACAGCAATCAATGGGATAGTTTTACCTCCTTTCTCACTCCCCGATCATTAGCTACACATCCCAACGGAAATCTCTATGCTGCCACTCCCGGTGGTTTGTTAGAATATTCACCTGCCAGAGACTCGTTTCAAAAAATTTCCATCGCTGAAGGTCTGGAATATACAGACCTTTTCACCCTGGCTATTGATTCCACCGGCAATATCTGGACCGGAGGAGCATATCCAAGAGGGTATGTGCAAGTCTATCATCCTAAACAAGGACTTCTCCGCTCCATAACTCATTTGGATATCAGCCAAATTGATAAGATCATTATCGGAGATTCCACTGCATTTGCTCTGTATCAGGGAAAAACCGGCAGCGACACAGGCATCCTTGAATTTTTGATTGATGAGGATAATCTCCCTGTTTACAGAGATTTTTATACTGACTTTATTCCTGGTGGAATTTCTGAATTTCGGGATTTGGATCTGTATCAAGATAGTGTATTTGTCACAACGGACGCTGGTATTTTTTCAGCACATTACAAAAGAGATATTCTGAAGTTTTCAGATTCCTGGCAAACGGTGTTAGGGGGAGATTCCCTGCAGCAATTTTCTCCTTCTGCACGGACAGCCTTTACCCATAATTCTTATATCAGTTTTAATGAAGGGAATTGGCAGGCATCCCCTTTAGAACAGGAAGGAGAGGTTCTTAAGGTTGAAAAATACGAGGGGCAATTCAGAGTGCTTACAACGACCTATTTTTATGAGCATTTCGATCAGGATTTAAAAATAAAAGTTCCCTATCCTGATCAGGATACCTATCTCACAACATTTACCGATTTTACATTCATGAATTCTGTACTCTACTTAGGGATGGAAAACTATGGCATATTCGCAATGCATACTACTACGGGGAATCAGTCCTTACTGGTACCTCCAACCATAACCCATAATGATTATCATGCACTGACAGTTACGCAGGATGGCTATCTGGCTGCCACCTCAAATGAAGGGAATGTACTGGTTCGAAATGGACAGATTGTAAATCTCATGCCCTTTCCTGAATATAATTACTATCCCAAATTAAGTGAACAGTCTTCTTTTATCAATCGTTCCATCCCCTATAAAACGGGAGTGCAGCTCCCCATCAGCATTTTGGAAATGTCCAATGGTAATTTAGTGTTTACCAACAGCGGGTTGACACCGCACCAAACCTGGTTTCCCTATCCTGCTTTGGTTGAAATAAATATTAACAATTATACCCTCACAAATACATGGGATACAACACATCAAATCATTGACGGAATCTGGGGTGTGTATGCAGGTGCATCCGGTCATATGGTGGTAAATCAATTAGCTGAGGATAAAGAGGGTAATCTCTGGCTTACCAATGCTTTTTGTGAAAAAAATAGCAATGTATTGGCTGTTCAGCATGCAGATGGTTTAGATTGGTCTCATGTTCAGATTCCAGATGAAACATCTTACCGGCCACAGACGGTTGCCTTTGATAAGCGAAACCGCAGCTGGATTGGTTTTGCCTATGAAGCCCTGGAAGAAAAATTATATTCTGACGGTGGCATAAAAATTTTTGCTTATCATGACCTCAAATTTGATGACAGCACGGATTCCCTTTGGCTGCCGCTGCTGAATCCGGAGGTTTTACCGGGGAATGATGGTCATGCTTCTGTCTGGTCACTGGTATTTGATAAGATGGATTTTCTTTGGATACTCTCCGAAAAGGGAATGAGGGGATATACCTGGCAGGTTACTTCTGACGGGGTAACCCTGGACCCTGTTTTGAAGGCCAATGACGGAACAGCGATTGATTTTTTAGCTCATCTTAGCTTTGTAAAGGGAAATCGCATTAAGGTGGACAGCGCAAATAATAAATGGGTAGTGAGTCACCATGGGGTGTGGGTGATTCAGGAGTCCATGGAGCCTTGGCCCTCAGAAGCAGGGCTGCATCCGGAAAACAGTGGTTTGTTATCAGATATTGTCTATGATATTGCTTTTGATGAAGATGCAGGACTTGTCTATTTTGCTACTGATAAGGGGATATCTGTTCTCCAGATACCCTTTGCTGAAAACCCAGAGAAGAAAGAAGTCATGTATGTATCTCCTAATCCTTTTATCATTCCCGGTGAAGAGAATCTTCTGATTAAAAACTTAGCTGCCGGTTCAACATTGAAAATAACTACCATCATGGGGAATCTCATGGCAGAAATCAGGCTCCCCTCAAATCAATCTCAAGCCTATTGGGATGGCAGGGATTTACATGGGAATCTGGTTGGCAGCGCTGTGTATATCATTGCTGCCCATCATCCTGAAGAAAGGAATATGGTATCAAAAGTAGCTGTTATCCGGAAGTGATCATACAATCACCCGCTTTTCGAAAGCAAAGTCCGACTCGAGTTCATCCACCACTGCTTTAATTAACTCTCTGCGTTCGTTATGAGGAAGAAATGCAGATTTAAATCCGTTGATCACAATGGTTCGGATACATTGAGGGCTGAGATTAAAGGTATTAATTGCTAAAAGATATTCATCTGTAAGAGTGGTATTAGAAATGAGACGATTATCTGTGTTCAATGTGACCCGCAAATTCTGGTCAAAATAATATTTAAACGGATGCTTCTCTAAAGATGAGATAGACCTGGTTTGGATATTACTGGTGAGACACATTTCCAGGGCAATGCGGTGGTCATTCACAAACGCCATCAAATCCGTATTTTCTTTTAGCCGTGTGCCGTGACCTATGCGATGAGCGCCACAGGCATGGATCGCCTGATGTATAGATTCTGGTCCGTAGGCTTCCCCTGCATGCAATGTTGCATTAATATTCTTTTTCAGGATGAGCGCAAATGCCTCCTGATGATGTTTCGCCGGAAAGTTTTCTTCAGCCCCTGCAAGGTCATATCCCACCACACCGCGGTTTTTATACTGCACAGCCAGATCAGCCAAAGTTAGGGAAACCTCCGGTGAAATGTTCCGGATACCACAAATAATTATTCCTGTTTTTATACCCAGATCAGATTCTGCCTGCTCTAATCCTTTCTTCACAGCATCAACTGACTCCGAAGAGGTCATTCCTTCCTGTGTATGTAAAATTGGGGAGTAACGCACTTCCACATAACGGACACCATCATGCCAACAGTCTTCCGCCAATTCGTAAGCTGTCCTGGATAATGAGTCAGGAGTTTGTAAAACGGAAAGGGTCAGAGCAAAACGCTCCAGATATTCTTCCAGATTTTTTACTCTGCCATTGAGAGCAAGAAACCCTGTTAAATCCTCTACATTATTGGCAGGTAGTTTCACCTTTTGCTTTTCTGCCAGGTCCAGAATTGTGGGTACACGCAGAGAGCCGTCTAAATGACAGTGCAGCTCTGCCTTGGGGAGAGATTGTAATATATCACGGGTTATTTTCATTTTTTAGAGATAGTGTAAAACCAATAAATAATTAAGATAAAAGGTATGACACCCAGCCAATGAGGGCCAGTCATATTAGGCCACCAGTCTGCTTGTCCGGTTAAAAAGATGGGTACAGCTACCAGAATACCCATAAGAGCTTCCCCGGTAATTAATCCGGAGGCAAAGAGAAGTCCGCCGCTTTTTTCATTCCCGGAATTATTTTGGGTAAAATGGGAGATCATACCACCCAGGAATATGGGGGTGGAAAGTTCAATGGGAAGGTATATCCCCACAGCCACTGCCAATACAGGCAGTCGGAAGGATGCCCCTCGTCTTTCCTGAATTACATCTAAAATAATGATGATAATACCAATAACTGCTCCGGCTTTCACCATTTCCCAGGGGAGTCCGCCACTAAAGACTCCCTCTGCAACGGATTTCATTAAAGTGGCCTGGGGAGCAGGAAAGTCTGCAGAGCCAATAGTATAGGCAGTATGAAGAATATCCAATACCAACCCCAATACTGCAGCAGCTGACAGTGTACCTATAATTTGCATAACCTGTTGTTTCCAGGGAGTAGCTCCTACAATATGCCCCGTTTTCAGGTCCTGCAGGTTATCTCCTCCGATGGCTGCAGCACAACAGACCACTGCACCTATGAGAATAGCTCCTGCAGCTCCGGCGCCAGATCCTGTCCCTAAAAGTGAAAGAAGGAGTAATGATGAAAATAAAATGGTGGCAATGGTTACCCCTGAAATAGGATTGTTTGAAGAGCCTACAATTCCTGCCATATAGGAGGCCACTGCAGAGAATAGGAATCCAAAAATGAGCATCACAATAGAAAGGAGGGCTGCAAGCTTCCAGGAGGGAATCACTTGGTAATACAAGAGGAATACGGGAAGAAGTAAAGCCAGCAGAGCAATAAAGACAAATTTAATGGGGAAATCTCTTTCTTCCCTGGGAAGATTATCTCTTTCACCTGTGGATGAATACGCTTTGATGCTGGATTGAATCCCTTTATATAAGGGTTGGGCAAGTTTTAATAATGACCAGATTCCGCCAACCACCATGGCACCAACTCCCAGGTAACGAATTTTTGTATTCCAGATATTCCAGGCTGCTGCATGTACATCCCCTTCAAAACCATGTAGGTAGGTGTACACAGGAATGGCAATGAGCCAGGAGAGAGCACCACCTGCAAAAACCAGAATAGCAATATTTCTCCCCACAATATAACCAACTGAAAGGAGGGCGGGGGATAAGTCGCAGCCAATTCCGAAAATAGAAGAACCCACTACCCGAATATGTTCAATAGCGGAACCCCAAAGAGCAAAACCCTGTTGGGCCAGTTTCATGACAGCTCCGGTTATGCCTGCCAAACCAAGAATTTTTATTCCTTCAGTTGTTTCAGTGCCGGATTCATTGCGGGCTTTTTCTCCCGTTCTCAAAACTTCTGCTGTTGCAATACCTTCAGGGAAGAGAAGCTTTGCTTCAAGAATGAGGGCTCGTCGCAAAGGGACGGTAAACAATACACCAATCACACCGCCAATGGCAGCAATTTTTGCAATTTCTACATAGTTGAAGTCCTGCCAGTACCCAATAAGCAAGAGAGCGGGAACCGTGAAAATGACTCCTGCTGCTAAAGACTCTCCGGCAGAAGCTGCAGTCTGCACAATATTGTTTTCCAGAATATTTGAATTTCGAAACAGACTGAGTAGTCCCATAGATATTACTGCAGCAGGAATGGAAGCGGAAACCGTCATCCCGGCGAACAACCCTAAATAGGCATTGGCACCGGCCAGTACCATAGAGAGGATGATTCCAAGGATACAGGCTTTGAGTGTGATTTCTGCAGGTTGTTGCTTCATTAGATTCCCTTTCACATTGATCTGTTAATTAATAATGGCACAAAAGTTAATTGCAATAGGCTATTATCCGTTAATGATTTTGGCTTAATCACTAACTCTAATGAAAAGTGAAAAAAACTATCAACTAACAACAAATAACTATTGTCTAATAATTATTTCATGACATTTTAAAATAAACATTAGAATTGATAATTGCAATTCGCTGTATATTCACCCCGAGAATTAGGGGGAAAGGTTACGATTACCTTCCCATAACAATAAAAACAGGAAAATGTATGTCTGATCGTATTAAAGGAAAAGTGAAATGGTTCAATGAACGCAAAGGATTTGGTTTCATCGAAATGGAAAACGGAAAAGATGTTTTCGTTCACTTCTCTAATATTAAACAAGATGGATTTAAAACTCTTAAAGATGGCCAGCCCGTAGAGTTCACCCTAGTCAATAATGATAAAGGTGAAAGTGCTGAAGATGTAATTCTGCTTTAAATTAAGTTCTTTTATCAAATTAAAAACAAAACTGCTTTATCCCCGCTTTTAATTATCTGTAAATAAAATCTCCCCACCTGTTATATTCTTCTGTTTTTATATAAGGTGAAGTTTAAATGAGAATTGTGTTACTCACTGCAGGATTAATATTTTCGTCTTGTTCAGTAATCATTCCCAAACTTATACCTTTTAATGATTTGCCTATTCCTACAGGTAAGTACCCTGTGGGAACACAGGTATTTTATTGGGAAGACCTAAACAGAGAGGAATGGTTCACAACAGAAAAGGGGGACTTCAGGAAATTGGTGGCACAGGTCTGGTATCCTGCAGATACTGCCGGACCTGCAATCCCCTATATTGACCATCCCCATATTCGTACAGGTCCGTTAGCCCGAAGAATTGAACTTCCGGAATTCCTTTTACGGCATATACAGAAGGTACAATCTAATTCTGTGTTGAATGCAGAATTACTTCCGTCAGAAAAGGTGTTTCCATTGGTAATATTTTCCCATGGATTAGGAGGGATGCGTATGCAGAATACCGTACAAATGGAAGAACTTGCCAGCAGAGGCTATATGGTGGTGGCTATGGATCATCCCTTTGATGCGAATGTTACTATTTTCGAAGATGGAAGCACTGCAGAGTTTCAATCTGGTTTAAGAGATGGTGCAGATGAAGCTGAATTTTGGGAAGTGCGGCTGCCGCAAATCAGAACCAGAGCTGCAGATGTTTCTTTTGTTTTAGATTATATCCAAAATGAAATTGATGGGGGTGATTTGTTTTGGTCACAAACCCAGGTGAAAAAAGTAGGCGTCATGGGGCATTCATACGGTGGTGCCACCGGAATTGCAGCAGCCTATCAGGATATGCGAATCGCAGCCTGTTTAAATCTTGATGGCTGGATGGAGCCGGTGGAATCTAACATCATTCAAAATGGACTATCCATCCCCTTCCTCTATTTAGGGCAGGAGGACTGGGATGATACTCCACTCAATTATGTTAAATTGGATTCGTTGTTAGAATCCTCTAATGGAACAAAAATATTTTATCCGGGGACTAAGCATTTTGACTTTTCGGACACTCCGCAGTTTAGTCCCATGACTAGTGTTTTCGGAATCGCCGGCAGTATGGATATGGACAGTCTAAGAAACGAATTAAATGAGCGGATCCTTCAGTTTTTTGATACCCATCTTCATCCAATTCCTTGATCACCAAAATAATCAGTGGTGGACAAACAGGAGTTGATCGGGCAGCCTTGGATTTTGCTATTGAAAGAGGTATAGATCACGGTGGATACTGCCCTCGTGGGCGACTGGCAGAGGATGGGAAAATTTCTGACAAATATAACTTACTTGAAACCGACTCTGAAAGGTATGTGGTGCGAACTCAATTAAATATTGACCATTCGGATGGAACCTTAATACTGCACTGTGGCAACATTATAGGGGAGACAAAAGCTGCAATGGAGTATACAATAAGACGAAACAAACCTCTATTTAAAATGAATCTGTTGGTG
>JASLLI010000015.1 GCA_030747125.1 Fidelibacterota bacterium
ATGGTACAAACTGGCATAACCAGTATTGACATTTCTAACCCCATGGTAATGGCAGGGCTTTTTGTAGGCGGTATGCTGCCCTTCCTCTTTTCATCTATGGCAATGGGAGCCGTAGGAAGAGCCGCAATGGCAATGATTGAAGAAGTGCGTCGTCAGTTCCGAGACATCCCTGAATTGAAAGCAGCTCTGGAAGTGCTAGGCAAAGGAGACGAATCATCATGGACTGACGAAGATAAATCCACTTATGAGGCAGGCTTGGCAAAAGCAGAGCATGGCCGCTGTGTGGAAATATCCACGCAGTCTGCCATTAAAGAAATGGTATTGCCCGGCTTGCTGGCAATCGTTTCACCAGTACTTGTTGGTTTTGTGTTTGGACCCGAAACCCTGGGCGGACTTCTTGCCGGAGTTACGGTCTGCGGTGTACTCATGGCTATATTCCAGTCCAACGCAGGCGGCGCATGGGATAATGCCAAAAAAATGATTGAAGAAGGTGTAGATGTAAATGGTAACACTTTAACAAAAGGTTCAGATGCCCACAAAGCCGCTGTGGTTGGAGATACAGTTGGCGATCCTTTTAAGGACACTTCCGGACCTTCACTCAATATATTAATCAAGTTGATGTCAGTGGTCTCATTGGTAATAGCACCACTGATAGCTAAACTATAGGAGGGATAATGAACTATTACGAAACTTTATACATCGTTCATCCCGCCCTTGAATCCGGGCGGTTGAAGGATATTATTTTAGGAGTTGAAGAAAACCTGAAGAAATCAGGAGGCACACCTCTTACAACGGAATTTTGGGGCAAGCGCAAACTTGCTTTTTTTATTGAAAAACAGAAATATGGTACTTATGTACTCCTTCAGTTTAATGGTGAAGGCAAGTGTACTTCTGATTTTGCAGTAGAATTGGAACATAATCCAAATATTCTGGCACACCTCACCACGGTGATTGAAAAGGATGCAGTTAAAGAAATTGAAGAAGACCTTGAAACCCAGATTGCAGGAAAAACCAGAGAAATTGAAAAAGCAGAATCAACTTCTGAGGATGGCAAAAAAGAAACAACAGAAACGGAAACAGCTACAGAAGCTGCGGTAACTGAGTTAAATACTGAGCCTGAAGGGACTGCCCCTGTTAGGTCTGAAGAAGGTGAACCAGCAGAAAAAGCGGAAGCAACCAAAGCTGAAGAAACTACTACAGATGAATCCGCCGCTGAAGATAATACAGAAACGCAGGAACCGGCAAAAGAAGAAACGGCCGTTAGTGAAGAGGAGTAATCATGGCATTTGTAAGTAATAAAAGAATATGTGTTTTCTGTGAAAATGCGGAACAGAAAATAAATTATAAGGAATTCAAAACTCTGCGGAAATTTATCACCGATCAGGGAAAAATTATTCCCGGACATGTAACCGGTGTCTGTTCAAAACATCAACGGCATTTGGGGAAAGCCATAAAGCAGGCACGCAATATTGCCCTCCTGCCCTATTCTGTTGACCCCCGCCATTTTTAGGAGATTGACATTATGAAAATCATTTTAAATCAATCCATTGAAAACCTGGGTACAGCTGGTGAGGTGCTTACCGTTAAGGATGGTTATGCCCGTAACTATCTTATTCCCAAGGGATGGGCAAAACAAGCTACCCGTGATAATATTGCTTCCACCGAAAAAGCCATAGAGGAGCAAGAAAAGCGGGATGCAAAAACCCGTGCTAATTTGGAAGCCCTGGCAAAACAACTTGATAAATTGTCACTGAAGTTTGAACTGAAAGCCGGGGAAGATGATAAACTCTTTGGCTCTGTTACTTCTCAGATGATCGTAGATGCCATTGCTGAAAAAGGCTACACTGTGGATAAAAAAGAAATAGAAATTCCTGAAGCGATAAAGCATGTAGGAAAATTCTTTGTAGATGTGAAATTGGGGCAGGGCTTTTCCGGCAGAGTAAAAATTAAAGTATCAGCAGAAAAGTAATTTTTCTCAGCCATGCTTGATTTATGGTAGGGGCAGAATGTATTCTGCCCCTTTTTATTTCCTGTAAAATTTATTAATTGGCATTTTACCCTCATTAAATTATCCCCATGTTTGCGCAGGTGAGTTTTCCCATTTCAAGCTTTAAAACCTTTACCTATCACATCCCGGAAAAGTTAGAGGAAAACATCATTCCCGGTGTCTGCGTGAATGCACCCATGAACAACCGTAAGCAGACAGGTTTTGTAGTTGCCATTGAAAAAGAATGCAAATTCAAAGGAAAGATTCTCCCATTGGATTCCCTGCAGGATACAACCCTGCACCTGCCCTTAGAATTATGGCAAACTCTGGAATGGATTTCCCATTATTACATCACACCTTTAGGGCAGGTATTAAAGGCAGCTGTTCCTAACTCCTTCTTAAAAGAGTACACGCCCAAACAGATTCAATTTGCTAAAATCACGGAACGGGGCAGGCAAACTTTAGCCGAATGGGGAGAAAAAAAACCAGCACAGAAACGCCTTCTGGAAGCACTCTCTCAGGTAGATGAATTGATGAAAGTTTCTTCCCTGTCGGAGTTTGCTTCTTCACCCCACACCATTTGCCATAAGCTGGAGGCAAAGGGCTTGATTACTATCCGGCAGCAGGCAAGGATTACAGACCCCTATGAAATTATGGGCCCTGGCGAAGGAGTGGAAATTACACTTTCTCAAGAACAGCAACAAGTGTTTGACAACATCATGGAAATGGAGAGTGGATTTCAGCCCTTTTTATTACATGGCGTTACAGGCTCAGGAAAAACGGAAGTCTATTTAAAGCTGGCACAGAAAACAGTGGAATCAGGGAAATCTGTATTGGTATTGGTGCCGGAAATTGCGCTTACACCCCAAGTTGCAAACCGCTTTCGCAAAGCCTTTGGCAGCCGGGTTGCCCTGTGGCATAGCCGAATGACGAAAGCAGAAAAAGGGTGGACATGGCAGAAACTGAAAAAAGGAGAATATCAGGTAGTGGTGGGGGCTCGGTCTGCCGTTTTTGCACCTCTGCAAAATTTGGGACTTATTATAGTGGATGAAGAGCAGGAGACCTCCTATAAACAGGAAAGCCCTGCCCCTCGTTACCATGCCAGAGATGTTGCTCTCATGCGGGGAAAATATGCTGAGGCGGTGGTACTGCTCACAAGCGCTACCCCCAGTTTGGAATCCTATTATAATAGTTTGCAAAATAAATTGACCTTGTTGAAACTATCAAAACGCTATGGTAATTCAGCCTATCCTGCTGTAGAGCTTATTGATATGAAAGTTGAAGCAAAGGAGGGTAGTGCTCCCCTGCTCAGCAGCGCCTTAAAAACAGCTATTCAAAAACGGTTGGAGAATAAAGAACAAATTATCATATTGCAAAACCGCAGGGGATATTCCACGGTTCAACAATGTATGGACTGCGGCGAAATAAAAAATTGTAAATATTGTTCCGTAGCTATGACTTTCCACCGCACGGATAATGCACTTCATTGTCATTATTGTGAGTACACAGAAAACATAACTCCCAACTGCGCAGATTGTGCCTCCGGGAATATTCGTTTTGTAGGTTCTGGTACGCAGAAAGTTGAAGATATTCTCATGCAGGAATTCCCTGGTGCCGAGATCCTACGCATGGATATGGATACTGTTAAAGGGAGAGATGCCCACCGAAAAATTCTGGAAGATTTTGCACAGGGCAGAGCAGATATATTGCTTGGTACACAAATGATTGCGAAAGGGCTGGACTTTGACAATGTCACTTTAGTAGGAGTGATAAATGCAGATTCCGGATTATTTTTTCCTGATTTCCGCGCAGGAGAAAGAGTGTTTCAACTCATCTATCAGGTGGCAGGCAGAGCAGGGAGAAGGGAAAAACCCGGGAAAGCCATAATTCAAACCTACAATCCGCAGGATGTCTATATTCAAAATGCTGCTGCATTGAACACCCATAAATTTTATAATATTGCCCTCGCACAACGGCAGGAACTAAACTACCCCCCTTTTTCAAGAATAGGCAGAATACTGTTTACGGGTCCCCGTAAGGATTTGGTGAATCACCTTGCAGTTAAAACAAGTGACCGTTTAAGGCAGGATTCAGAATACAAAGTACTTGGCCCCTCTCCGGCACCGCTGGAGCGTATCCAGAATAACTGGCGCACCCATCTGATAATCAAAACCAAAGATAAAATGTCAACTTCACTGCATCCCTTTATACACCGGCAAATTGGTCACGCTATTTTTGAACGGAAATGGAAAGGGGTACGGATTCAAATAGATATTGACCCCGTGTCCATGCTCTAATGAAATACCTACTTTTTATAATAATTATTTTTCCCTGCTTTGGCGATGTATTTCCAACCTCCCTTGGAGAATGCACTCTTGAAATTTATGGAGGTGAAGTTGATGACATACCTGAGTTAGTGCAACTCATTAAAGAAGAAAGCAGAAATTTAGTGGAGACCCTTGGTAAGGTTGAGACACGCCCCTTTTCTGTTTATCTCACAGCAGACATGAAAGATTTTCACCAAAAATCAAAGGGACCTGTGCCGGAATGGGGTATTGCAGTGGCAAAACGAAATCCGGACAGAGCAATTTTAAAAGCACCGGGAATTGCCAATGTTTCCTTCCCGCGAATGAAAGAAGTCATCATACATGAGTTGAATCATATTTATATGTTCCGCATTCCACATTATGCAACTATGCCTTCCTGGTTTAAGGAAGGTATGGCAATGGCAGCATCTAATGAGTTTTCTCTTTTGCATAAACTTGAAATCTCCAAGTCCCTTTGGAACAAAACAAGCCTTCCGTTGCAGCGGTTACAATTTTTTGGAAGACTTCCTAAAAACACAATAAAATTAGCCTATGGCGAGTCTGCAGCTGCTGTAGAAGCCTTACATTATTATTACGGGGAGGATGCCTCGGTGTTGATTTTGGAAAAAATGCGGGAAGAATTAAAATTTTCAGAAGCATTAGAGTTGGTCATTGGAGAAGAATATCTTGAGTTTCAGATTAAATTTGAAATCTATTTAGAAGAAAATTACAGTTGGGTATTTTTGTTGCGCTCAGGAAATTATTTATATGTATTGCTACCCCTTATTCTGGTTTTAGGGTTTTGGTATAAAACCTATCGGAATAGATTGAAATTGAAACAATGGGAAATTGAAGAAGCATTGGAAAAATCAGAGTGGCAGGACGAATTACCCAATTAATTAGTATCATTTTCTGCAGCATTCTATTTGCTGAAGGATCCTATGAAGTGTTAATGATTCCCAAAAACGGCAGGACATTGGCTCTCGGTAATTCTGGTGCAGCCAGCCATTCTGTTTTTCTGTCCTCCAATCCGGCCTCACTTCAGTTTAATGAAGAACAATACCTAATCTCTTTAAGCAGAATTCCCAGTGGTATGTATTTTCAATCTCTCCAATCTTCCCGCAGACTTTTGAAGGGAGTTGCAACAGGTAGAATTTCTTTAATACATTATGGAAAACTTATTGACAGCAGAACAGAAAAAACTTCAACGGCATTCGACTTAATGGTAGAAACTGCATGGAAAACGGAAATCAAAGAGATAGTTTCTGCAGGGTTTACCCTGGGATATTTGAATTCCGTTTTGGCAGACTACAGTTCACAGGTGATTTTTGCTGATGTGGGGTTCCGCAGCAGATTGTTCAGAAAACGATTGGGTGTTGGCATCTCAGTTGAAAACTTCGGGTCTGTTCTGCAGCCTTATACAAACTACCGAGAGCCCTTACCATTCCTTGTAAGGATTGCGGGATATTATAAACCAGTTTATTTTCCGGCAGTAATTTTGCTGGATTGGACTAAAATAATGGATCATGGCAACACCCATCTCGCCGGTGGGTTGGAATTTACTCCACGGGGAAAAGTCACATTGAGACTGGGGCTCAGCAGTCACCGTAATAATTTCACTACAGGGGATTTTTATTCCGATCTCACCATGGGTTTTTCGGGGGGGATAGGTCTTGAGCTTAAAAGAATGAATTTGGATATAGGCGTATTGAACCTGGGGCCTGCCGGGTATATGGCTGGGATTACTATAATGAGAAAGATGGATTAGATGTCAGTATTGTTCACCTGTTTTTCCAGCCACTCTACAATTGTATCAAACACCTTTTCCTTATCCAGATCATTATGGAGTTCATGATATGCTCCAGTGAAACTTTCAAAGGTACTGCTGTCTGACTTTTGGGCAAATGCATTGGTGGCATCATGATGGGTAAGGGTATCGGCATCGCCATGTAGGAGCAAAGCAGGCAGTTGTAACAGATGAGCATTTTCCAATGCCCATTTTCCGGAATCTAACAAATCCACAGCCAATTGAACAGAAATGCGGTCATGCACAAAGGGGTCATTTTTATATGCATCAATAACTGACGGTTCTCTGGAAACACCTGTTAAATCAAGTCCATTAGGCACTGTAAATCCGGGTAAAATGGTATAGAGAATTTTTGCGGGCAGGGTTTTATACAGAGGTGGTTTAAAGGCGGGTTTCAGTGCAGGCGAGGTAGCAATGACCCCCTTTATTTGAGGGCACTTTCTCAAGCAATAATTGAGAACCAAATTCCCGCCCATACTGTGACCATAAAGAAAAACAGGGAGAGAATCAGCCTCTCGTTGAAGCTTTTGCAGTGTCCTTTCAATATCGTCCATCACTGAATTATAGGAGTGAAAATGTCCCCGCTTTCCCGGCGATTTGCCATGTCCCTGCAAATCTATGGCAGTAAGGTTTGCACCCCAATTATTCAGGAAATTGACAAGATGAGAGAACCTTCCACTATGGTCCCCTAATCCATGTATAAGAAGTACATGTGCTTTCGTTGGGAGTTTTGTTTTCCAGGCTTGTTGAAATAAAGATTCAATAGAAGTTGATTTATTATTGGTCATATAATTATAAAGGTAAATAATTAATTAGAAATGTATAAAAAGGCGTCCATTGATCCGCAATTAATTTTAGGGCAATAAGGGTAAGAGCGGTTTTAAACATGAGACGGAATATTTTTTCGGGGATGAAGCCCAGTGCTCTCTTACCAACATTCGTTCCTACAAACACTGCAACGGTGAGAGGGAACAACAACTCAATTTCACTGTAATAATTAAAATCAAAAAACAGAATAAATAAAGGCATTTTTCCAATATGGCTGATGGCCTGACACACAGCTTTATTGGCAATAATATTTTCTTTGGTAAGCTTTCCTTTTAAAAAGAAGGGGGCAATAAGGGGACCCGTTGCACCAATGAAGA
This sequence comes from Fidelibacterota bacterium, assembly GCA_030747125.1. GTDB lineage: Bacteria > Fidelibacterota > Marinisomatia > SCGC-AAA003-L08 > D37C17 > D37C17. The sequence goes on from JASLLI010000015.1 coordinate 7,246, forward strand.
CGGTACATAATCCGCTCAATGCTCCTACTCCAAAAAAGCGAGGCGATTCAGTGGTTACTCGATGCCTCTTTCCAAAAAGAAACCAGAGAATGAAAACTCCAATTAAGGCTTTGAGGAAATCCACTTTCAATTCTGCTGCAGAATTCAAATTGAAAAAGTGAATAAGACCAAAAATGATAGCAGATGCAATCACCAACCCAAAAACTGCACCAGGAAAGAACTGTGAAATTAAGTCCCGCCTGATATGTGAGCGAAATACAAAACTACGGGTAAGGTTTGATATGAGCTGCACTACTCCATGGAGAGCAACAACCACATATCCTTCAGGAATCACAATAGCCATGATGCCCAGCAGAATGATACCTCCCGCCATGCCCAATACAGCGGAGATGGAAGAGGTTATAAACGCAGCTATGATTAAAATGAGCGTATCTATATTAATTCCTCAACGACCTTTCACGGTGGAAGGGAGATGCTCCATTCTTTCGTAATTTTCGCGGGCAAATTTTACTATATCACCTGATAGGCTTTTCCTACTTTTTCAAATGCAGCAATGGCTTTATTCAAATGTTCACGGGTATGGGCAGCACTGATTTGTACCCGAATGCGAGCCTCATTTTTCGGTACAACAGGGAAAGAAAATCCAATCACATAAATACCTTCATCAAGCATATCCCTGGCTATATCCTGTGCCAGCTTAGCATCCCCTAACATGATGGGAACGATAGGATGCACCCCCGGCTTTATCTCAAATCCAGCTTCTGTCAATTTTTCACGGAAATATTGTGTATTGTCTTCCAACTTATCTCGTAGTTCAGTTGTAGAAGACAGCATTTCCAACACGGCTATTGAAGTGGTTACAATGGCAGGAGCCACGGTATTGCTAAACAGATAAGGGCGGGATCGCTGACGCAGCATATCTATGATTTCCTGTTTACCTGAGGTGAAACCGCCAGACGCACCTCCTAATGCCTTGCCTAATGTAGAAGTGATAATATCCACTCTCTCCATCACATTGCAATGTTCAATAGAACCTCTGCCAGTCTTGCCGAAAAAGCCGGTGGCATGGGAATCATCTACCATCACCAGTGCATCATACTTGTCTGCCAAATCGCAAATCATTTCCAATTTTGCTACAAAGCCATCCATGGAAAAGACACCGTCAGTAGCTATAAGGCGGGTACGGGCACTCTGCGTTTTCTTGAGAATATCTTCCAATTCCTCCATGTCTGAGTTAAGATAACGATGACGCTGTGCCTTACACAGGCGGATACCGTCAATAATTGAGGCATGGTTCAATGCGTCAGAAATTATGGCATCTTCAGGCCCCAACAGTGTCTCAAAAAGCCCCCCATTGGCATCAAAGCAAGAGGTGTATAAAATAGTATCTTCAGTTTGGAGAAATGCCGAAATTTTTTCTTCCAGCTCCTTGTGTATTGACTGTGTACCACAGATAAATCGAACAGAACTAAGTCCAAAGCCCCATTTTTCCACCCCCTCTTTAGCAGCATCTATAAGCCGCGGATGATTTGCCAATCCCAAATAATTATTGGCGCAGAAATTGAGAACACTACCATCGGTGACCTGAATTTCCGCATTTTGCTGGGATAGAATAATTCGTTCCTGTTTATATAATCCGGCATCTTGAATTGCCGCCAAGTCTTTTTTCAGGCGTTGCAACATCATTGCTCCTTTAGTCTTTATACATTTCTTTCAATTCGGGGACAAGATAGTCTTTGAGACCATTATCCAAACCATGCACCGGTTTCCAACGCCAGTCCTCCCGTGCTTTGCTGTCATCTGTGTCAAGAGGCCAGCTGTCCACCATTTTCTGTCTTTTTTCCGTAATGTGGTAACCAATATCCGCCTGTGGAAAATATTCCAATACCCTTTGCCGGAATACTTCTGCAGAGGGAGCGAATGAGCGGATATTATAAACGGTTCGGCTAAGATCTTCAGCAGGGGCGGACATGATTGAAGTTATGGCGAATATGGCATCAGGCATAGTCATAAAGGGAATTTGTGTATCTTCTCTGACAAAACATTGATATGGCTCACCTTTTGCAGCGGCGTGCAGCATTTCAGGAATATAGTCTGAAGTACCTGCAGAGGGAATGGTCTTTGAAGAAATGATACCTGGAAATCTGATAGATCGGAAATCAATGAAACACCGGTTATTGTCTGCTCCCAATCTCTGGAAATAATGCATATAATAATGACCTAAATGTTCACAGTAGAGCTTATTACAACCGTACATAGTAGAAGGGTTTCGATGACTATCTTCAGGTATGGCACCGGCTTTATTTTTAGCATCTAATCCTGAAAAGCCGTACACAGCAATAGAACTGGGAAAGAAAAATTTTACGGGAACTCCTCTGCTGCGGCCCTGCTCTACGGCCAGGTTCAGAAGGCTCAGGGTACCGCCTACATTTACATCATGAGCTGCACGGGGAGAAAACTCAGCTCGTGTAGATAAAAGGGCAGCCAAATGGTATATAGCATCAAATTCATATTCACCGTTTAATTGCTCGATAAGGCTCTGATCTAAAATATTGCCAATGAGCTCTTCATACACTAAACCAGAGAGAGCTTTGTCCAGAGGATTTAAATCCAATGCTACAATACTCACATTATTTCGAGCATGCAATGCCGTAATGAGTCCATGGCCCATTTCTCCGTTTGCACCAGTAATTAAGATTGCAGGTTTTCGCATGTATTTGTCCTTTTTTGACTTTTGATGGAAGGGATAATTTACACGAATTGGATTCATTCCCCCTTGGTTTGCATCTGGGTAGCCCGATAATTTTTCCCATGATCAAGGCTTATTATGTCTTAGCTCTGACCTTGTTTTTTAACACCTGTGCCAGAGAAATTCTCCAACCTGAAGAAAATAACCATACCATTGGGAGTGATACCACATTGGATATTGCCACCTGGAATATTGAAAATTTCCCCAAGCAGAGTGGAAAGACGGTGGACTATATTCAAGCACTTGTGGACACTATGGATGTGGATATAATTGCATTACAGGAAATTGGGGATGGAGAATATTTTAATACTTTAGTATCACAATTATCAGATTGGAATGGTTTACGTCAGGATGATTCTTGGGGCCTCGCTTATTTGTATAAGTCTTCCATTGAAGTTCATTCTATCAAAGAGATTTCGCAGCTGGATGATTATAATCTCACCAGAACTCCTCTGATGATGGAATTCACCTGGGCAGAAGAAAAGATATACCTTATAAACAATCACTATAAATGTTGCGGGGACGGTATCATCCAAAATGAGTATAATGATGAAGAATATCGCCGGCAGCAATCCTGTATTCTCACCAAAAACTATATTGATGGCAATCTCTCAAATGAAAATGTAATATTAGTTGGAGATTTGAATGACGAACTGAATGATCCTGATAATCATAATGTATTCATCAATTTTATCAATGACAGCGAAAACTATCTCTTTGTTGATGAAGATATTGCATTTGGAAGTGAGGCAAACTGGTCATACCCCGGCTGGCCCAGCCATTTAGACCATATCCTCATTACCAATGAATTATTTGACAATTTTAATAAACCCGATGCAAAAGTGATGACGGTAAAAATTGAAGAAGTATTAACAGGAGGATGGACAGAATATGAGACATATGTCTCTGATCACCGCCCTGTTGTGGTACGATTGGTCTTTCAAAATGATTCTTCAGAATAAGAATCATATATTTTTCTGCTGATATTCATCCCCCTAAATTCCCCATCAAATTTGAGATAAAATCAAGAGGATTCAATTGTCAAAAGGAGTAACCCCCAAGTCAGAAGATTATGCCCGCTGGTACACCGATGTGATTACCAAAGCGGAAATGGCAGATTATGGACCCGTAAAAGGTACCATGGTTATCAGACCCTATGGTTTTAGTGTTTGGGACAGCATAAAGGACGCCTTTGACAGTCGCTTTAAAGAGACGGGGCATGTGAACGCTTACTTCCCGTTATTTATTCCCAAATCCTTTTTATCTAAGGAAGCAGACCATGTGGAAGGATTCGCAAAGGAGTGTGCTGTGGTTACTCATTCCCGGCTGAAATCTGCTGCTGATGGCGGTGTTGTGGTTGATCCGGAATCAAAGTTAGAAGAGGAAGTCATTGTGCGGCCTACCTCTGAAACAGTGATTTGGTCCATGTATAAGAAATGGATAAATTCTTACAGAGACCTTCCCCTTCTTATTAATCAATGGGCGAATGTAGTTCGCTGGGAAATGCGCACCCGCCTCTTCTTACGCACCAGCGAATTCCTCTGGCAGGAAGGGCATACAGCCCATGCCTCCGAAAAAGAGGCTGTGGATGAGACTCTTAAAATATTAGACATCTATAAAGAAGTAGCAGAATCTGTTTTAGCAATACCTGTCCTTACTGGTCTAAAGTCTGAAGCTGAGCGATTTGCGGGAGCAGTGGACACTTACTGCATAGAAGCCATGATGGGAGATAAGCGGGCATTGCAGGCAGGAACCTCTCATTATTTAGGTCAGAATTTTGCAAAAGCCTTTGATGTAAAATTTCAAAATGAGAACAATCGGGAAGAATTGGTATATGCTACCAGTTGGGGAGTTAGTACACGGCTTGTGGGAGCTCTTATAATGGTACACGGCGACGACAAAGGCTTGCGACTGCCGCCACAAGTTGCTCCTAATCAGGTTGTGATTATCCCTATTATTAAAACTGAAGAAGACCTGAAAACAATTGAAGATTATGTAATACCCTTTACAACCGCACTGAAAAATTCAGGTATTCGATTTCAAATTGACAGCCGCCTGAAGATGTCTCCCGGCTTCAAATTTAATGAATGGGAAATGAAAGGGGTGCCCATCAGAGTTGAAGTAGGCCCTCGTGATATGGAAAACAAAACTCTGTTTTGTGCCAGAAGAGATACGGGAGAAAAACAACCCATTGCTTTAGATGATGCCCCAAAAAAGATTGAGACTATGTTGGAGGAAATTCAGTCCAATATGTTTAATCAGGCATTACAATTCAGGGAAAAAAACACATTTAACATTAATGATTATGATGCTTTTAAAACTCAGATTGCATCAGGAGGATTCATCCGCTGCGGATGGGATGGAGACCCTGCATCTGAGGCACAGATAAAAAATGATACCAAAGCCACTATCCGTTGTATTTTGGCAGATGGCAAAACTAAAAATCTAACTTGTGTGTATTCGGGCAAACCTGCTAAACACGAGGTTATTTATGCCAAAGCCTACTAAAGAAGGTATTTATCCTCCTCCAGCTCGGTGCTGATAGCGACCAATGCCCTTGTTTTAAAAACCATCCCCTATGGGGATACCAGCGTCATATCCCGGCTGTTTACAGAAAGGGAAGGAAAGGTCTCTATATTGGCAAAGGGCGCCTGGAGGAAAAAGTCCACCACCGGCTCAGTTCTTGAGCCCATGAATCATATTCATTTACAATATTATCATAAGTATAGCAGGGAAATTCAAATTTTAAAAGATTGTGGTTTTTCCGCAAAATATACACACATCAGAAACAATCTCCACCGAACCCTGTTTGGATTTTCAATTGTAGAAATGCTGGACAAATCCACTTTGGATAATAATCCTTTCCCCATACTTTACCGTCTGGGTTGGAGAGTATTAGAAAAACTAAATGATGAAAAAAATGATGTGTATTCTATCTTTGCCTTCTTTTTATATCAGCTATCATTGCGATTAGGATTCATGCCGGAAATTAACCAATGCAGAAAATGTAAGTCTCAATTATCCACATGTATCTTTGATGAGCAGTTGGGAGAATTAGTTTGCCTTGCATGTTCTCATCAAGGTAAACTACAGATGGATGAAAAGAACATGGCTTTTCTTCGACAATTGGAAAACCTTCATTTAGACGATTTGGAAACTATTAGAGCGGACAGACATTCAGTATTACATGCAATACAATTTCTCGAGAAATTTACCCAATTCCATATTGAAAGCCTTAGACGGATGAAGGCACTCCCTTTGGCAAACAAACTTCTCCTGTCTGAAGGAATGCAGTAATGCGCTATCAATATTCCAGCAGAGGATTTTCAAATCAGTTTAGCAGACCCTCTCTTTCTATACCTCCGGGAGTGAAACTTCTACTCATTCTGAATGCTGCAGTATTTATTTTGGTGGAATTATCAGGACAGAGAGGGTTTTTCTTCCATACCTTTGGCTTAGTTCCTAAACTCATTTGGGGAGAAATGAAAGCCTGGCAGTTGTTGACCTATCTCTTTATTCATGGAAACTTTTTTCATTTATTTTTCAATATGTTTGTTCTGTGGATGTTTGGAAAAGACCTGGAAGCCCAATGGGGGAAAAATGAATTTCTTTTTTACTATTTTACCTGCGGATTGGGATCAGGGCTGTTCACTGCTTTGTTTAGCCTGAAATCAATTATACCTGTTGTAGGCGCCAGCGGTGCTATTTATGGACTGCTTCTTGCCTATGGCTTCACCTACCCCAACAGATTGGTGTACTTATACGGCTTATTTCCACTCAAAGTGAAATACATGGTTATAGGGCTGGGAGTTATTGCCTTCTTTGCTTCCATGTCAGCAGGTTCATCCGGAGTCAGCCACATCACCCATTTGTCCGGAATGATTATCGGTTTTGTGGTGATGTACTATAATTTTAATTGGAAAGGCATCAAGCATTGGTATTTTCAAAAACGGCTTCAGAATTTAAAAAAGAAACAAAAGTCTAAAGATAAAGAAGAAATTGCCATGAAGAAGAGAGTAGATCAAATTTTGGATAAACTCAATGATTCAGGCTGGGAAAGTCTAACGGAACAGGAAGAACAATTTTTAACCAAAGCCAGTAAAAAGATTTTTGGTGATCGGCCACCTAATTAATTATACATTGAATTTAAAGAAGATGACATCCCCATCTTCTACAATATAAGATTTCCCTTCCTGCCTAATTTTCCCTCTATCTCTTAATTTTGATTCACTTCCTGCAGAAATGATTTCATCAAAACGATACACTTCGGCTTTAATAAATCCTCTCTCAAAATCCGTGTGAATTTCACCTGCCGCCTGGGGAGCTGTCATTCCCTTTTTTATGGTCCACGCCCGAACTTCGTTGGGTCCACAAGTAAAGAAAGTTTCCAATCCCAAGAGAGCATAGCTGGCATTGATGAGTTTATTGAGACCCGGCTCAGGCAAATTGTATTCCTCCAAAAACAAGGATTTTTCATCTTTAGGCAGGGTTGAAATTTCTGATTCCAGCTTTCCACATAACCTGATAGCAGAATTGTTTTTTGAAGTTGCGAAATCCACCACCATTTGCACTTGAGGGGAACGGCGTGCGGACATGATTTCATTTTCATCAACATTTGCTACATAGAGAGCCGGTTTTGCAGTGAGCAGGTTTAACCGCTGCAAAATATTTCTTTGCTGTGAATCCAGTAGAATATCTCTCACCAACACCCCATCATTCATTTCGGGAGAAATGGCTTCCAAAACATACAATTCTTCTTTGGCCTCTTTATCGCCCGACTTTGCTGTTTTCTGTACTTTATCAAGGCGTTTATCAACAGTGGCAATATCCCGAATAAGAAGCTCCGTCTCTATTATTTCCACATCCCGGATAGGATCTGTATTTCCCTCAACATGCGTGATATTATCTTCTTCAAAAGCCCGCAAAACATGAACAATGGCATGAACATCCCGGATATGTGATAAAAATTGATTGCCAAGACCCTCTCCCTGACTGGCACCTTTTACAAGCCCGGCAATATCCACAAACTCCATGGTTGCAGGCAAAGTAGATTTGGGATTGAATATCTCGGTGAGCTTATCCAGACGAGAATCCGGAACTTCTACAATTCCCACATTAGGCTCGATGGTGCAAAAGGGGTAGTTTTCAGCAGGAATGCCGGACTCTGTCAATGCATTAAAAATGGTGGATTTGCCTACATTGGGCAAGCCTACAATTCCGGCTTTCAATCTCATGCTTAAAATTACGCTTCTTTCACAGTTGAAAAATATGTGCTTCTTCTTCCAGGGTAAATTCTTTGTCACAGGATAATGGGACAGGGTAAATTTCAGGCTTTAATTTCAGGAGAATTTAACGATGAAAGATTGGGCAGTGATATTAGGAGCATCCAGCGGGTTTGGTGCAGCTACCAGCAGGGAATTAGCATCCAGGGGAATCAATATTTATGGAGTACATTTAGACAGAAAAGCAGGCATGGAAGCAGTGCATGCACTAGTGGAAGATCTGAAGAAGTTTAATGTAGAAGTACGCTTTAATAATATGAGTGCCACGGATGCAGAAAAACGGTCTGCTGTCATTGATGAATTGAAAGAACTGAAAAATGCGCGTGTAAAGATTCTCATGCATTCTCTGGCTTTTGGTGCGCTAAAACCCGTCATTGATACAGAGTCTTCAAATACCCTTGCACAGAGGCAAGTTGAAATGACTTTGGATGTCATGGCAAGCAGTCTGTTGTATTGGACACAGGACTTATTCCAGGCAGAGTTGCTTCAGAAAGGATCACAAATTTTCGCTATGACAAGTTCCGGCGGGCATCGTCAATGGAAATCCTATGGAGCCGTATCAGCAGCAAAAGCATCTCTGGAATCCTACTGCCGCCAATTAGCATTAGAACTTTCTGAATATGGAATAGCTGCAAATGCGTTACAGGCCGGAGTTACAGACACGCCAGCCTTACGGAAAATTCCCGGGAATGATCAAATGATAGAACATGCCATAAAAATGAATCCCGGGAAAAGATTGACAGTACCGGAAGATGTTGCAAAATCCATTGCTTTATTAGGTTTGTCAGAAGAATCCTGGTTAACGGGAAACACCATCAGAATTGATGGTGGAGAAGATATTACAGGGTAGCTGGTTTCTTCTCTAAAGAATCTGCGGGTATTTTTTCAGACTTCCGCCGGATAAGCTCCATTACTTTCCGGTTTTTATCGGTAGGTACTAATTCAAAAGCTTTCCGCGCCTCTGCAATGGCATCGCCATACCATTCCTTTTTTGCATAGGCTACCGCAAGGTTATGATGAGCCCGGGATAAAAGTTTGATTTGATTTTTATCCAGACTTCCCGGTGCAGAATTCATTTGGTGGATGACAAACTTAAATTCCAGAACGGCTTTCTCAATCATATTCCACTCATAATATTGAATGCCCCGTTCCATGGCAAGCTCTGCATCGCCTTTACACCCAAGTGCAAAAAGGGTAAAAAGAAAGATAATATATTTTTTCAAATGTTGTATTGTGGTTTTCAGATTGGATGTTGACAGGAAAATTTCTATGGATTATTTCTGTTAAAACAAGTAAAATTCCCTGCAAATGTAAAAGGATCGAACCCTTGGACGGCCTTTGGATTCGGCCATTTCTTTACTTAAAGGAGGAAGAAAGTTAAGTTACTAGGGATATTTTACAGGGTTGTGCATACCCAGGTCTCTGATTAATTACAAATTTTTCAGAAATATTGATTTGAGACGAATAAATAAAGATATAAAACCAGATTTTGCTATTCTTATTATCTTCCTTTTGATGTATAATCCATTCAAAGGGATAGATATAACTCTATTATAGGACCTCCTTTTCCCATCTAATGAAAAAGGGGGAAGCCAACGGAAGAGGCTTATAGAAAAAATTATAAACCCTTTATAACATCATAAATGGCTTCGGCAATATTATCAATTTGCCAGGCTTCAATGGTAAGAGCCGGAGCAATTCTTACAGTAGAGCGATGGGTTTCTTTAGCATAGACTCCATTCTTCAGCAATTCTACAGAAACATGATGTCCATCCAAATGTGGAGAGTTCTGCATTTCAAAAGCAGTCAACAATCCTTTACCTCGTACTTCCTTTATTTTATCGGGAAAATCTGCCTGCATGTTTTCAAAGTGACTCATGAGTTGGCTGCCTCTAATTCTAGCATTGTCTGCCAACTTTTCATCTACCAACACTTTAATGGCATAAATACCTACAACTGCCCCAAGGGGATAACCACCAAAGGTGGAGCCTTCTGAGCCGGGAGTCAATACACCAATCACTTCATCCTTTCCTGCTACAAATGAGACAGGAAGGATACCCCCTCCCGCAGCTTTTCCACATCCGATTAAATCTGGTTTTACCTCAAAAAGTTCATGAGCAAAATTCGCCCCAGTTCTGCCGAATCCGGTTTGAACTTCATCCATTGCTAATAAAACATTGTGATCATCACATAGGCTGCGCACTTCTTTCCAATAATTATCGGAGGGCACAATGACCCCTGCTTCTCCTTGAATCGGCTCTACCAGGAAGGACGCAATTTTATCGCCTCTTTGCTCAAACAAAGTTTTAAGTGCATCTATGTCATTGAAAGGGACTAATTCAATCCCAGGCAAAAATGGACCAAAATTATTTCGGGCGTCAGGATCATCAGATAAAGACACTGCTGTCATTGTCCGGCCATGAAAATTTCCTTTAGCTGCAACAACGATAGCTTCATTTTCTGGGATGCCCTTCACTTCATATCCCCAACGGCGTGAAAGTTTGAACATGAGTTCGGGTGCTTCAACTCCTGCAACTTTAGGAACCACTCTGTCCATTCCGGTGATGCCTGTGGCAGCCAAAAGAAAAGCGCTCATATATTTATGGCGGATGGAGCGGGGAACTGTAGGCAGCTTTTCTTTTGTTAAATGGGTTACTACTGCCTCTACAATAGTTTGATTGAGCTGCCCCTGGTTCACTGCAGAATAACAACAAAGGCCGTCAATTAATTCTTCCTCAATAAATGCTTTCACACCATTTTCTGAGGGCTTTCTGCAAATTAAAGTGGATGAATCCTGTACATGGCTCACCACCACATTTTCTAAGGGTTTATAATTTCTACCGCCTTTTTCATTTTCGATATTTTCATGATCTGAAGGCGACAGATCACCAAGACGTATATTGTTAATGGTCAGGTTATCTCCATATCCCTGAATGTTTAAATTAGTCATTGGATTCTCCTTAAAAAATGGGGTGATTTTCGGCGGGGAAATGTACGGTTGTTTTAGGGATAGAACCCTCGAAAAATTAGGGGATTAAACACATACCAACAGAGACGGTCTCAGCCATTGGCTGGCTGGATGTAAAATGGGGTTGAATCTATTTACTGCGCAGTAAATCCGTTACCAGAAACGCCAATTCCAGGCTTTGCTCATTATTTAGCCGTGGATCACAGGCAGTTTCATAGCGAGACTCTAAATCCGTGTCACTGATTTTTCTGGCACCACCCAAACATTCAGTCACATTGTCCCCGGTAAGTTCAAAATGAACTCCTCCAGGAATGGTACCCTCGGCACGATGAATAGCAAAGAAATGTTCCAGTTCTTCTAAAATGGTGTCAAAATGTCTCGTCTTGAATCCTGATTGAGACTTATAAGTGTTCCCATGCATTGGATCACAAATCCAGAGAACATTTTTCCCGTTTTCCTTGACAGCCTGAACAAGGGGTGGCAGAGATTTTCTAATTTCATCTGCACCAAACCGCGTGATAAGACTGAGTCGTCCAAACTCATTTTCAGGATTCAGTTTTTCACAAAGGGTTAACAATTCGTCAGGTGAAATTGAGGATCCCGCCTTTAATCCGATAGGATTACCTACGCCAGATAGAAACTCTACATGAGCACCATCCGGTTGACGGGTGCGGTCACCTATCCAAAGGAAATGAGCAGAGCAGTTATACCATTTGCCTGTGATGGAGTCCTGCCGTGTCAGTGCATGTTCATAGCCTAATAATAATGCTTCGTGAGAAGTGAAAAATTCTGTTAAATGGAGGGCAGTAGTGTTATCTGAATTGATTCCCACAGCTTTCATAAAGGTAAGGGCATCATCTATAGAGGTGGCAATTTCTTCATATTTTTTACCTTGGGGAGAGGATGCAATAAATTCCTGATTCCAGAGATGGACTTTGTTTAAATCAGCAAATCCTCCCTTTGTAAATGCCCGTAGTAAATTCAAGGTTGCAGCAGATTGATTATAGGTACGCAGCATCCTTTTAGGATTAGGAGTACGGCTTTTTTTTGTGAAGTCAATGTCATTCACAGCATCACCTCTGTAAGAGGGTAGTTTCTCACCGTTACGATTTTCTAAATCTGCACTCCGTGGTTTAGCAAACTGTCCAGCGATTCTGCCTACCTTTACCACATTGCAAGAAGCGCCATAGGTTAAAACCACAGCCATCTGCAGCAGTATTTTCAATTTATCCCGAATCGCATCTGCTTTAAATTCAGCAAAGGTTTCTGCACAGTCGCCTCCCTGTATTACAAAGCCGTTTCCCTGAGCTGCTTCAGCTAATTGCGTTTTAAGTGCTCTCGCCTCACCGGCAAATACAAGGGGAGGATAATGAGAAATCTCCTGAAGAATTTTTTCATAACTTTCAGCATCTGGCCAGTTTGGCTGCTGCATGGCAGTATGTTTCTGCCAAGATTCAGGTGTCCATAAATTTTCCATGAAGCAAAATTACACAGGGATATTCATATTGATTGAGTTCTTTCTGATTGGATCATTGCCCGGATTTCTTTTTCCGGCTGTCTCGTAATCCTACTGAGCGATTAAAAATTAATTTTTGGAGTGAAGAATCTTTGTCCAGAACAAAATATCCATTACGAAGAAATTGATAATGGGTATCGGTGGAGACATCTTTCAGAGAAGGTTCCAACTTGCAATCATAAAGATAGGTAAGAGAATCCTTATTGATATTTTTCAGAAAATCATCTCCCCCTGCTTCAGGATGTTCAACTGAAAACAAATGGTCGAAAAGACGAACTTCACTATCAAGAGCATGATCAACTGAAACCCAATGGAGGGTACCCTTCACTTTTCTGCCGTCATCAGACCACCCTCCTTTAGTGGCAGCATCATATTCACAATGAACTTCAACAATTTCTCCGGAGTCATTTTTCACAATATCAGTACAGGTAACATAGTAGGCATGTTTCAACCGTACTTCTCTACCAAGGCTTAATCTAAAGAATTTTTTTGGAGCATCTTCCATGAAATCAGATTTCTCGATATATATTTCCCGTGAAAAGGGAATTTTCCGAGCCCCAGCATTTTCATCTTCAGGATTATTTTCTGCATCCAATTCTTCTACCTGTCCTTCAGGATAGTTTTTTATGACCACTTTCAAAGGGTCAAGCACCGCCATCACCCGCAGAGCTCTCCGGTTCAAATCTTCTCTCAGGCAATGATCCAAAAGGGCAATGTCAATGATGCCATCCCTTTTAGCAACGCCAATACGGTCAGCGAATTTACGAATGGCTTCCGGGGTAAAACCTCTCCGGCGAAAACCAGAAATGGTAGGCATGCGGGGATCATCCCATCCTGATACATGCCTGTCGTCCACCAGGCGTTTTAATTTCCGTTTACTCATGACAGTATAATTTAAATTAAGACGAGCAAACTCAATTTGTTGAGGATGATGTACGCCAAGCTTTTCTAAAAACCAGTCATAAAGCGGGCGGTGATCTTCAAATTCCAGAGTGCAAATTGAATGGGTAATGCCTTCTATAGAGTCTTCCAGTCCATGTGCCCAGTCATACATGGGGTAAATGCACCAGTCATTTCCGGTTCGGTGGTGTGAGGCATGGAGAATGCGGTACACTACTGGATCACGCATGTTTAAATTGGGATGTGCCATGTCAATTTTTGCCCGCAGAACTTTAGCACCGTTTTCAAATTCCCCGGCCTTCATTTTTTTAAATAGTTGAATATTCTCTTCAATACTACGGCTTCGGCAGGGACTTTCAATTCCCGGCTCTTTCAGAGTTCCCCGTGTAGATTTTATGGTTTCTGCATCCTGGTCATCAACATAGGCATATCCCTTTTCAACGAGTTGAAGGGCATATTCATAGAGTTTATGAAAATAGTCTGAGGCAAAATAGAGCCTGTCCTCCCAGTCAAAGCCCAGCCACTTTACATCTTCTTTAATGGAATTCACATACTCTTCTTCTTCTTTGACAGGATTAGTGTCATCAAAGCGAAGATTACACTTTCCGCCGGCATAGTCATTGGCAATTCCAAAATTTAAACAGATGGATTTAGCATGTCCGATGTGGAGGTATCCATTAGGTTCAGGCGGGAAACGGGTATGCACTCTTTTCTCATTTTTCCCCATTTCTAAATCAGCATCAATGATTTCCCGGATGAAATTTGTATTGGGTTCGGATTGACTCATACTACCTTATTGGTTTAGCCTGTTTATTACTTCCTTTTTACCTAAAATATTAAAAAGCAGTACAAGATCAGGCCCCTTTGGCTCACCGTAAATAGCAGTACGGATGGGGAAAAATAAACTTTTCCCCGAGAGGGATATCTCTTTACCAATGTTCATAACTATCTGCTTGAAGCCATCTCCGTCAGGAATATTCGAATTTTCTATGTTCTCTTTTAATTTTTGCAGAAGTTCTCTGCTTTGAGGGGCATTTATCAGCTCTTTATTATCTACAGAAATGACCGGCACAGTGAAATACATTTTGGATGCTTCCGGCATTTCTGCAAGTGTTTGAACCCGTTGGCGGGTTGCGTCAACAATGAGAGATAATTTTGCCTTATCGGAGGTGTCTAAATTAGCATTTTCAAAAAAAGGGATGCTCCTTTCAACAACTGTCTCTAAGGGTAACTGCATGAGGTATTGACTGTTCATCCACTTTAGTTTTTCCAGATCAAAGACAGCGCCTGATTTATGGATTCTCTTCAGAGAAAATTCATTTTCTAATTCTTTAAGAGAAAACATTTCCCGGTCATCTTTGGGATGCCACCCCAACAGGGCGACAAAATTTATCAGTGTTTCTGGCAGGAATCCCTTTTCCAGGTAATCTTCAACAGCAACATCGCCTTGCCGTTTAGAAAGTTTAGAACGGTCAGGGTTTAGCAGCAAAGGCAGGTGGATATACTTTGGCAGATTCCAGCCAAAGAAACGATACAATAGAACATGTTTAGGGGTGGAAGGCAGCCACTCTTCTCCCCGCATCACATGGGTGATCCCCATTAAATGATCATCAACCACATTGGCAAAATGATAAGTGGGGAATCCGTCGGACTTTATCAGCACCTGATCGTCTATTTCACTGCAGTTAATGGAAACTTTTTCACGCACCACATCATAAAATTTAACTTTTTCTTCATTGGGTATTTTCATGCGGATTACAAAGGGCTCAGTCTCCTGTTTTGCCTGAATTTCCTCGGCAGAAAGATTCAGACATTTTCTGTCATACTTGATGGTTGCTTTAGCATCTGAAAGTTTCTTGCGAAGGGTTTCCAGACGGGAACCATCACAGAAACAGGGGTAGGCATCACCGCTGTCAATCAGTTTTTGAATATGTTCCTTATAAATAGAAAGTCGCTGTGACTGAAAATGTTGAACTGAACCATCATTTTTATGAGGTCCTTCATCAAAATGGATATCCAGCTTTTCGAAAGAGGACAAAAGGTTTTCTACAGCATTTTCTACTTTACGCGCCTGATCTGTGTCTTCAATCCGCAAGACAATTTTACCACCGGTCTTCCGGGCATATAGATAATTGAAGAGAGCTGTACGCAGTCCTCCAACATGTAAAAACCCGGTGGGGCTGGGTGCGAAACGGACTTTAGTTTCCATCTGTCTTGTGTAATAAGAGATTTGCGGAAGCGGCTAAACCCTCTCCTTTACCGGTGAAACCTAATGTATCAGTTGTAGTCGCCTTTACGGATATGGAGTCTATATCAATTTCTAATAACGATGAAATATTATTACGCATTTCTTTGATATAGGGAGAAATCTTCGGCTGTTGAAGGATTATGGTTGCATCCACATTACCAACAATATACCCCTTTGCTTTTATCAGTGAAAGGGCATGGGATACAAATTGACTGCTGTCGGCATCTTTCCATTTATCATCTTCAGACGGGAAGTGACTGCCAATATCTCCCAGTGCTAATGCACCTAAGAGAGCATCCACAATGGCATGATACAAAACATCACCGTCGCTATGCCCTTTCGACCCTTTCGGAAAAGGAATAGAAACCCCTCCGATAATGAGAGGGGTTCCTGTCTCAAACTGATGGGCATCAAAGCCCGCACCGATGCGCATTTTCGGCAATCAGATAATGATCATTGCATCACCGTATGAGTAGAAGCGGTATTTTTTCTTTATCGCTTCCTTATAGGCTTTAAGGACAAAATCCTTTTTTGCAAAGGCTGCAGTGAGCATCATCAATGTTGATTGAGGTTGGTGAAAATTGGTAATGAGTTTGTCACACATTTTAAAATCATAGGGAGGATAAATAAACTTATCAGTCCATCCTTTTCTTGAAGTGATTTTAAAACCAGACACGACTACTGTCTCCAGAGTTCTTACGGCGGAGGTGCCTACTACTCCTACAGATTTTTTATGTGCTTTGGCTTTATTGATTAAATCTGCCGTTTCGTGTGGCACAAAGAAATATTCTGAGTCCATGGAGTGTCGGGTAAGGTCTTCCACCATGATAGGTCGGAAGGTCCCCAGCCCGATATGGAGAGTGATATAGGCAAGCTTTACACCCTTTTTTTCCAACCGGTTTAACAGAGGTTTGGAAAAGTGTGTTCCCGCTGTTGGCGCTGCTACAGAACCTCTCTCGGAAGCATATACTGTTTGGTAATAGGTTTTATCTGAGGGTGTGGATTCTCTGTCAATATAGGGGGGCAGGGGAGAGTGCCCCGCTTTTTCAATAAAGTGATGGAGAGAATCTCCGTCATATTCAAATCTCAGCACTCTGCCGCCGGAGACAGTATTATCAATCACATCACAGTTCACAGTTTTGCTAAACCAGAGCTTATTACCAATACGTACTTTTCTGGCTGGTTTTACCATAGCTTCCCACAGATCATCAGCCAGTTCTCTGAGAAGAAACACTTCAACCCGTGCATCGGACTTATCCTTTTTGGCATATAATCTTGCAGGATACACCCTTGTATTATTCATAACAATGACATCACCTTTGTCAAAATAATCCACAATATCTTTGAACTTTCTATGTTCTATACTCTGTTCTGCACGGTTTAAAACCATGAGGTTGCAATCATCCCTTTTTTTCAGAGGGTCTTTTGCAACCAATCTTTCGGGAACTTCTAACTCAAATTCCGATAACCGAGGAGGTTTTTCTACTGATCCAAAAAACATTCTTATCCTTTCCTTTTAAAATAAATTTGTTTGATCGTCACTTTTAGGTTTTTCTACATTTAAATATGTAAATGTTTTATCAAGGGCTTTTCTGCCTCTTGAAGTTCGTTGAATGAATCCTTCCTTAATTAAATACGGTTCATACACTTCTTCTATGGTTCTGGCATCCTCTGAAATGGCAACTCCCAGAGATTCCAACCCAACCGGCCCCCCATTAAATTTAGTTACCAGCGCAGTGAGAATTCGCCTGTCCATATCATCCAGGCCATTCCCGTCAATACCCAGACGGGAAAGTGCATTTTCAGCTACTTCCAGAGTTATAACTCCGTTAGATTCAATCTGGGCAAAATCCCTGGCACGGCGTAATATACGATTTGCAATTCTGGGAGTTCCTCTGCTTCTACGGGCAATTTCGGATGCACCTTCTGCCTGGATTTCAATTTCCAAAATCTTTGCAGACCTTTGGAGAATTTTCAGCAAGTCATCCTCTTCATAAAAATCCAAACGGAGTACCACACCAAAACGGTCCCGCATGGGAGAAGTGAGATTTCCAAGGCGGGTGGTAGCTCCGACTAAGGTGAAGGGGTTCAGGTTTAGCTGAACTGATCGGGCACTGGGCCCCTTATCCAGCATAATATCTATGGTGAAGTCTTCCATGGCTGAATAGAGGTATTCTTCCACAACACTTGAGAGTCTGTGAATTTCGTCAATAAAAAAGACATCCTGTTTAGCGAAGTTCGTCAGGATACCGGCCAAATCACCGGGACGCTCCATAACGGGTCCTGAAGACAATTTAATGTTCACATTCATCTCTTTAGCGATGATACCTGCAAGGGTGGTTTTGCCCAAACCCGGTGGTCCAAATAGCAGTACATGGTCCAGAGCTTCCTCCCTTTGGGTTGCTGCCTGAATATACACCTTGAGATTTTCAACGGTTTCCTTTTGCCCGATAAAGTCGTCAAATCGACTGGGACGAAGGGATTGCTCCACTACGGCATCGTCGTCAAATTTATCAGGTGAAGTTATATGTTGAGGGTTATTGTAGGATTCTATCATACTTTCCGAGCCTATAATTTACAAAAATTTCAACCCGTAGGTAAAGAGTAGAATTTAATTCCTAAACAGCTTGAGTTTTCTTGGAGGTTTTATTCAACACAAAATCAATTAACTGATTTGCAATGCGATCTTTTCGATCCTTCTTCAATTCTTTCTTGTTCCCTGCGGTATCAAAAATGACGACTCTGTTGGTCTCTGAATCAAAGCCCGAACCGGGTTCATTTGCGTAATTCAGAACAACAAAATCTACACCTTTTTGGGAGAGTTTACGCATGGCTTCTTCTTCACCATTTGAAGTTTCCAATGCAAAGGAAATGGTCATTCCTTTTGTTTTACCCTTTATGGACTTTAGGATATCCACTGCCGGTTTCAACTTTAAGGAATCAGCTTTATCGCTGCGCTTCAATTTTTCAGAAGATGGCTTTGCAGGAATATAATCTGCAACCGCTGCTGTCATAAATAAGTAATCAGCAGAAGGACAATGATTTTGTACTTCTTCAGCCATAGTCTCTGCAGTTTCAACTTTTATCATGGAGACTTCAGCCACATCTGCTAAAGCGGTAGGCCCTGTTATCAAGGTTACGGCAGCACCTAAATCTCGGGCAGATTTGGCAATGGCATAACCCATTTTACCGCTGGATCGGTTGGAAATAAACCGCACCGGATCTATGGCTTCCCGCGTAGGCCCTGCTGTCACCAGAACTTTTTTCCCTTTTAGGGGCAGTGGAATTTCGAACAAGGTTCGGATTCCATTCATAATATCCTTAATTTCAGGGAGTCTGCCCTCACCTTCATGGAGGCTGGCAAGCTTTCCCTCTTCAGGGTCTAATATGAGAAATCCCCGATTTCGCAGTTTTTCAACTGCATCCATGGAGGCTTGATTTTGCCACATCCTAAAATTCATTGCAGGGGCAAAAAGGGTAGGCTGCTCACACACAGAAAGAGTGGTGCTGACAATGTCATCAGCAACACCATTTGCTACCTTACATAGAGTATTGGCAGTGGCAGGAACCACCACTATAGCATCCAGATCAATTGCCATTTCAATATGTTCAAGTCCTGCTTTTGGAGTATCAGGAAAAATCTCAGTAATAACTTCATTATTTGTAAGAGCAGCAAAAGTAGCCTTGCCCACAAACTCCTGAGCGGCACGGGACATCATCACCTGCACTTGAGCTCCCTCTTTCCGTAATAAACGCACTACTTCACAGGCTTTATAGGCAGCAATTGAACCGGTAACAATTATGAGTATATTTTTATTTTTCATGTATTCATTTCTGCCATTCGATTAAACTTGCGGCGACTCCTTCTCCCATTAGGAAGGGGAAATTTTACCTTTTCAATTTTCATTTGAGTTTCTACCTCACAGGGAGAGGTTAAAGATGAGGGGTAATTGTAAGTATATTTTATTTTTTTATACATAGCATCAACCCATCACGAATAGGTAACAGGATATTAAAAACTCTTTTATCCTCCTGAATAAATTCAGCTGTTTTTCTCAGGGCCCATGCATCATCATCATGCGGATCAAGGACATCGCCACCCCAAAGCATATTATCCAAAATCAATACCCCTCCCGGCTTTATTAAGGTAAGACAGCGTTTATAATACTCTAAATAATTAGTTTTGTCTGCATCAATAAAGCCCATGTCAAAACTGTGTACTTTCATTTGCTCCAGACTTTGAACTGCAGGGCCCTGATGAATGGTAATTTTTTTCCCATGAGGTGATTTCTTAAAAAAAGACTCTGCAGTCTTTACATGTTTTTCCATGAGTTCACAGGTATGTACCTCGCCATTTTCAGGAAGTGCTTCAGCCATTTTCAGAGCCGAATATCCGGTGAACATACCTACTTCAACAATGCGCACTGCTCCCGTCATAAAAATGATGGACTGAAGCACATTGCCAACCATGACACCGCTAATCATCTGAGGGATGTCTTCCTGCTCCCAAGTGTACTTTTCCAGTTCTTTTAAAACAGGAGAATCTTCTGCAGATTGTGCTTTACAATACTCCAGCAGAGATTCAGATTTAAGTTCAGCTATGGCCAAGAAGCTCCTTCAGCTTTCCAGTTTGATCCAACAGCAGGAGCTTATCAAAACCTCCGATTGGTACATTGTCTATGAGAATCTGTGGAACGGTAAACCCTCCTGTCAATTTTACCAGATCGTCTCTACTGATGCCCTCTTCCTCTATATTAATTTCTTTGTATGACAAACCCTTGTCATCCAGCATTTTCTTTGCTGCCACGCAAGAGCCTCACCAGTTGGTAGAATATATTTTAATCATTTTTACTCATTATTAAGGGGTAGTAACTTACTGTGTTCATCCATGCCCAAAGAAAATCTATTGAAGAATAAATGAGGAGTTATTTATGTTAAAAGTTGGCGATGAAGCACCGGAGTTCACTCTGCCAGATGCAAACAATAAATCTGTTTCCCTTTCAGATTTTAAAGGGCAGAAAGTACTTTTATGGTTTTTTCCCAAAGCAAATACCCCTGGATGAGTGATTGAAGCAGTGGGGTTCCGGGATGAATTCCAAACTTATAACAAAAACAATATACAAGTGATTGGCTGTTCAGGTGATTCACCTAAAAAACAGAAGAAATTTGTAGAAAAATATGATCTGCCTTTCCCCATGCTCTGTGATGAAGGGCATGAAATGCTACGGGATTATAAGATGTGGGTGAAGAAAAAATTCATGGGGAAGGAATATATGGGTATCTACAGAGGAAGCTATCTCATTGATGAAAAGGGAATGATTGAAAAGGTATATGAAAAGGTTGCGGTGAAATCTCACACTAAAGAGGTGTTAGAGGACCTCTCCTAAAAAAAACTTTTATATTTAGTTCCAATCTCCCTAATTTTCTGTTGTAATGAAAAGAATTTTGCCATATTTCCTTTATTTCATTAGCTGGAGCTTAACATTAAGCCTTTCTGATTCTGAAATTTATGATAATAGCTGGGCTCTCGTAGTTGGCATTAATGACTACGAAAATGTTCGTGGTTTGAACTACGCCGTTGAAGATGCCCTTGCCATGAAAAATATGCTCATTAATGACTATGGTTTTGCCAGAAAAAATGTGCGTGTACTCACTAATGGGGAAGCCACAGGGTCTAATATTAAAAAGGAACTTCATTCACTGGTAAAGTCTGTAGGTGAAAATGACCGGGTGGTTTTCTATTTTGCAGGTCATGGTGAAACGGAGACCCTAGGCATTGAAGGTGGCGATATGGGCTTTTTAATCCCTGCTGATGGGGATGCAGATGACCTATACCTCACTGCCATACCTATGGATGAATTAAAACGAATCTCAAATTGGTCAAAGGCAAAACATATGCTTTTTCTGGTAGATGCCTGTTATGGTGGTCTTGCAGCTATGAATACTCGCTCTCTTTCTGTAAATTCTCCATCATATATGGATAAGATTACTGAAGACATTTCCCGTCAAATTATTACAGCCGGTGGCAAAGAAGAACAGGTATTGGAAAAGGATGAATGGGAACATAGTGCTTTCACAAAAAATCTCCTTTCTGGATTACGTGATAAAAAAGCAGACTATAATGCGGATGGCATTATCACCGGCACAGAGATC
>JASLLI010000016.1 GCA_030747125.1 Fidelibacterota bacterium
ATCCATGAAGAATTAATGAAGTCTTAATTCTCTTTTTTTACATAAGCAATACCATTTTCCCCTTTTTCCACATCCTGACATATCCCTAAAATTCCCCGTCGGGAAATGACCAAATTAATACCAAAATACCACACCTGAATTATGCCTGAACCCATTTACGATGAATCAACCATAAAATCGCTGGATTGGAAAGAACATATCCGTACCCGCCCGGGAATGTATATCGGGAAACTTGGGGACGGTTCTTCTCATGATGATGGAATCTACATCCTCCTGAAAGAAGTACTGGATAACTGCATTGATGAATACATTATGGGACATGGCAAAACCATTGAAGTGAAAGTCTCTGATCACAAGGTAACCATCAGAGATTATGGCAGAGGCATCCCCTTGGGCAAAGTCATTGACTGCGTTTCCAAAATCAATACAGGGGGCAAATATGATACAGAAGCCTTCAAAAAGTCAGTGGGATTAAACGGTGTAGGTACTAAAGCAGTAAACGCCCTCTCGCAAGCCTTTACGGTACAGTCCATTCGAGATGGGGAAATGAAAGCGGCGGACTATATACGAGGCGAAATTGCTAATGATCATACCATTGAAAAAACCAGTCTCCGTAATGGTACCAGAGTGAGTTTTTCTCCTGACAATGAAATTTTCAAAAATTTTCATTATCTTCCTGAATATGTAGAAGACCAGATTTGGAATTATGTCTATCTCAATGCGGGCCTTACCATCAGTTTTAATGGAGAAAAGTTCCACTCCCCCAACGGGCTGAAAGATCTTTTAGAACGCAAGACCGATGTGGAAAAAATCCATTATCCTGTGATTCATTTGAAGGGTGACGATATTGAAATTGCTCTCTCTCATGGGGATCAATACGGTGAGGAATATTATTCTTTTGTAAATGGTCAGCATACCACTCAGGGCGGTACCCATTTGGCAGCATTCAGGGAATCTCTGGTGCGAACCCTTCGGGATTTCTATAAAAAAGAATTTGATGCATCGGATATTCGTGCTTCCATTATTGGGGCCATCTCTGTCCGCATTCAAAACCCCGTTTTTGAATCACAAACCAAAACGCGGTTAGGTTCCACTGAAATGGGGCCTGATGGTCCCACAGTACGGATTTTTATCAATGAGTTCGTGAAGCGGGAATTGGATAATTTTCTCCACCAACACCCTGATACTGCAGAAGCATTATTGAAGCGTATTCTCCGGTCTGAGCGTGAACGCAAGGATATGGCAGGGGTAAAAAAATTAGCCAACCAGCGGGCAAAGAAAGCAAACCTCCATAATAAGAAACTTCGGGATTGTAAAATCCATCTCAATGTGGAGAAGGCAGATGATGAAAAACGACTGAATTCCACTATTTTCATTACGGAGGGGGATTCTGCCAGCGGTTCCATAACTAAGTCCCGTAATGTGGAAACTCAGGCAGTATTCAGCCTGCGTGGGAAACCTCTCAATTCCTTTGGCATGAAGAAAAAGGTAGTATACGAAAATGAAGAATTCAATTTATTGCAGCATGCCCTTAACATAGAAGAAGGGTTGGAAAATCTCCGCTACAACCAAATTGTCATTGCCACAGATGCAGATGTGGATGGCATGCATATCCGACTTCTCATCCTAACCTTCTTTCTACAGTTTTTCCCCGATTTGGTAAAGAATGGACATATCTTCATTTTAGAAACTCCTCTGTTCCGGGTGCGCAACAAAAAAGAAACGCATTACTGTTACACTGATGAAGAGAAAAATATTGCTGTGGAGAAATTAGGAAGTAAACCTGAGATTACCCGATTCAAGGGCTTAGGTGAAATTTCTCCTGAAGAATTTGGATTGTTTATTGGTGAGTCCATGCGGTTAGAGCCGGTGATTATCCGTGGTAAAACATCCATAAAAGAATTATTAACTTATTTTATGGGGAAGAATACGGAGGACCGCCAGAAATTTATCATAAACAACCTGCGTTTTGAAGAAGATGTATTGGAGGACGAACTTGTCTGAAATGGAAAATAAGAATACTCCCCAAAACGGCGAATTACATCCGGAAGAATCTGATGCGTTGCATGAAGCAAAACCCGTCTCGGGGTTATATGAAAACTGGTTTTTGGATTATGCCTCTTATGTAATCTTGGAAAGAGCTGTCCCTAAAATTGAGGATGGCTTCAAACCGGTACAACGGCGCATTCTCCATGCAATGCGGGAAATGGATGACGGCAGATTTCATAAAGTTGCTAATATCATCGGCCAGACCATGCAATACCATCCCCACGGAGATGCGGCAATTGGTGATGCCCTGGTTAATCTGGGGCAGAAGGACCTCCTCATTGATACCCAGGGTAATTGGGGTGATACACGCACCGGAGATTCTGCAGCTGCTTCCCGCTATATTGAAGCACGCCTTACCAAATTTGCCTTAGATGTGGTTTTTAACAAAGATATCACAGACTGGCAGACCTCTTATGATGGCAGAAAGCAGGAACCAACTTCACTTCCTGTGAAATTCCCTATGTTATTGGCACAGGGTGTAGAAGGGATTGCAGTGGGGCTTTCCACGAAAATCATGCCCCATAATTTCTGTGAACTGGTACAGGGTTCCATTGATGTACTCAATGGAAAACGCCCAAAACTCTACCCCGATTTCATTACAGGCGGATTAGGAGACTTTTCTCAATATAACTCAGGTAAAAAGGGCGGGAAAATCAGACTGCGTGCAGAAATGGAAGTAGTGGATAAATCCACGCTTGCCATCACGTCTGTCCCCTATAATGTGACTACGGGCAGCCTTATTGATTCGATTTTAAAGGCAAATGATAATGGAAAAATTAAAATCCGGAAAGTAGAGGATAACACAGCGCAGAAAGTGGAAATTCTGGTTCATTTAAAGCAGGGTGTTTCTCCCGATGTTGCCATGGATGCTCTCTATGCCTTTACTAATTGTGAGGTGAGTATCTCTCCTAATTGCTGTGTAATCATTGATTCAACGCCACAATTTGTAACTGTTTCGGAAGTGCTGAAAATTTCTACTGAACATACCGTTGAATTGCTTCGACAAGAACTGGAAATTCAAAAAAGAACGCTGGAAGAAAAGTGGCATTTTGCCTCATTAGAACGCATCTTTATCGAAAACAGAATTTACAGAGATATTGAAGAATGTGAAACCTGGGAAGCAGTCATTGCTACCATAGATAAAGGATTAGAGCCCTTTAAAAAACATCTCATGCGGAAAGTGACTGAAGAGGATATTCTTCGTTTAACTGAAATAAAAATTAAGCGTATCTCCAAATTTGATATTCAGAAAGCTGAAGAAATAATTGCTAAACTTGAAGCTGACTTAGATGAGGTGAAAAATAATCTCACGCACCTGACAGATTATGCTATCCGTTATTTTGAGCAAATATTGAAAAATCATGGTGAGGGTAGGGAGCGTAGAACAGAAATCACCCAATTTGATACCATTAAAGCCCGCCGTGTGGCTGCTGCAAATGTAAAACTATATATGAACCGGGAAGATGGATTTGTAGGCACTTCCCTTAAAAAGGATGAATTCATCTGCGATTGCTCAGATCTGGATGACATCATCATCTTTCGAACTGATGGTAAATTCATAATAACCCCCATTGGAGAGAAAACTTTTGTTGGTAAAAATATTATTCATGCAGCCGTCTGGAAGAAAAACGATGAGCACATGGTCTATAATGTGATCTACCGTGACGGTAAGTCCGGGATATCATTTGGCAAACGATTTTCAGTTACTTCCATAGTGAGGGATAGAGAATATGATATCACACAGGGAACGGAAAAATCTGAGATTATTTATTTTACGGCAAACCCTAACTCTGAGTCAGAGATGGTATCGGTGAATCTTCATAGCTCAGTAAAGGCAAGAAAGAAAGCCTTTGATTTTGACTTTAGTGAACTGGCAATTAAAGGTCGAGGGGTTAAAGGAAATATCGTTTCCAAGTATCGCATCCGGAAAGTGACTCAAAGGGAAGTGGGAGAATCCACATTGGGTGGTAGAGATATCTGGCTGGATGAAAACATTGGGAGATTAAATACCGATAGACAGGGACGCTTTTTGGGCTCATTTAACACCGATGATTCTATTTTGGTAATCTATGAGGATGGTTCCTATGAGTTGACGGATTTTGAGCTTACCAACCGTTATAAATTAAATGAGATTAAACTCTTGGAAAAATTTGATCCGGTAAAAACCATAAGTGCTATTCACTATGACGGCGGAGCAAAAACCTATTATGTAAAACGCTTCCTTATTGAGACAATGACAAGAGGAAGACGATTTGGTTTTATCAGTGAAGAGCGGGGTTCAAAACTACCTCTTATTACCACTGACTCTCATCCTGTTATGGAATTTAACTACCGTACAAAAAGAGGTGAAAAGAAAACCCGCAGAGAAAATCTAACAGAGTTTGTAGATGTAAAAGGTTGGAAGGCTAACGGGAATAAATTGGGGAATTATCTGAGAATAAGCGGATTTAAATGGATAGAAACTGAGAGAGTAGATGAGATATCAGGAGAAACCGCGTCAGGTGAGGAATTGTCATTATTTAATTAACCTGGAATTGGTGTAATTTTCCCCCATGCGCCTGATTCATGTTAAATTAGAGAAAATCAGGAATAGCCTGTTTGTTAAAATTCCGGATTTGATTACGGAATCACTGCATCTGAAAGAGGGGGAGGATATCGAAATCAGTATTCATTCTGAGCCGGTCTTTGCCCAGGGTGAATTATGGGGAGATGAAAGTGAAAATCTCAGTGAAATAAATGATATTTATCTGGATATTTCTGAGGATTTACATACACTGAATATGTATAACCGAATTTATATCCCTGAGAAATACCGTTTCTTTTTCCCTCCTACTGATATAAATTTTAATGTAATTACCAATGTGGGGCAGCTTAAAACCCACTTAACCAACAGCGGATATCTTATGAAAGGCATCCGTGCCTGGGTTGAAATGAATGGCCCTCTGGAGCCAACAGACTCCATTCATATCCATCTCGTCAACCAGGAACAAAAACTGTATGAGATGAAAATCTCTGACCGAAAATAAGACAAGTCAGATACTTTAATAATCAGTTAACTATAGAGAGAATATCGTGATTAAGGAAATACAAATTGATCTGAATGTTGCCATGGAACATGGTTTGTCAGAAGATGAATTTAATAAAATAATTGAAATTTTAGGACGGGAACCTAATTATGTAGAATTGGGGATATTCTCTGTAATGTGGAGTGAGCATTGTTCCTATAAATCCTCTATTAAAATGTTAAAAACTCTTCCTCGTGAGGGGGGCAGACTGCTGGTTGGGGCAGGAGAAGAAAATGCCGGGTTGGTTGATTTGGGGGATGGCTTGGCAACTGCATTTAAAATTGAATCACATAACCATCCTTCTGCTGTTGAACCTTATGAAGGAGCTGCAACCGGTGTAGGTGGAATCATGAGGGATGTATTTACCATGGGTGCCAGACCCATTGCCTCCATGAACTCATTGCGGTTTGGCAGCCTAGAGCGTGCCCGAAACCGGTTCCTTCTGGACCATGTGGTAGAAGGTATTGCTGATTATGGAAACTGTCTGGGTATTCCTACTATTGGCGGTGAAGTGGTGATAGAAGATTCATATTCCGGAAACTGTCTGGTGAATGCCATGTCTCTGGGAATTGTACATACTGACCAGGTTGCCTCGGCAATAGCTGAAGGGGAAGGGAATCCTGTATTTATAGTGGGAAGCAAAACCGGCAGGGATGGTATTCATGGTGCCACATTTGCATCAGTTGAATTGACCGAGGAGACTGAATCAAAACGCTCCAATGTACAGGTGGGAGACCCCTTCACAGAAAAACTCCTCATGGAAGCCTCCCTTGAATTAGCCCGTAAGCCCTGGTTGGTGGGTATGCAGGATATGGGCGCTGCAGGAATAACCTGCTCTTGTTCTGAAATGTCTGCAAAGGGTAAGGCAGGGATTAAGATAGATTTAGACAAAGTACCCCTGCGTGAAAAAGGAATGAACGCCTATGAAATTATGCTTTCAGAAAGCCAGGAACGCATGCTCATCGTCATTCGAAAAGGTTTTGAAGCAGAACTCACAGCCATTTTTGATAAGTGGGATTTACATTGTACAGAAGTTGGTGTGGTGACGAATACCGGACTATTGGAAGTCTTTCATCAGGGAGAATTAACAGCAAGTATCCCTGCAGAAGAATTGGTATTAGGAGGAGGTGCTCCTCAATATGATATGCCGGTGCAGGAACCTGCCTATTTTAAAGAGAAAAATAAGTTCGTCTTGGAATCCATAACCGAGCCTGAAGATTATAATAAAATTTTACTCACCCTCCTTTCTTCACCGAATATCACCAGTAAACAATTTGTATTCAGGCAATATGACTCCACTGTTCGCAGCAATACAGTGCAGGGGCCGGGAGGAGATGCTGCAGTAATCCGGTTGAAGGAAAATCAACAGGGACTGGCAATCAGCACGGACTGTAATGGTCGCTATGTGTATTTAAATCCCCGCACCGGTGGTCAGATTGCAGTAGCAGAATCAGCCAGAAATGTAGTCTGCTCCGGAGCAGAACCTATCGCAATAACCAACTGTCTGAATTTTGGGAATCCACAAGATCCTGAAATTTACTGGCAGTTTAAGGAAGCGGTTCTGGGTATTGGAGAAGCCTGCAGAACTTTAAATACTCCGGTAACTGGTGGGAATGTCAGCTTCTATAATGAAACGGGAGATTCTGCAGTATATCCCACGCCGGTGATAGGTATGGTAGGCTTGTTGGAAAATGTTGATCAAAATACTACCCTTGAATTTAAAGATGATGGAGATTTTATTGTAACCCTTGGTGCAATCAATGGTTGTTTGGGCGGGTCGGAGTATTTACGAACCATTCATGACAAAGTCGAGGGACCGATTCCCCATCTGAATCTTGAATTAGAAATGGGTATTCAGGAACTATGTCTGGAAGCGATCAAAAAAGGGATAATCAAGTCTGCCCATGATGTATCCGATGGTGGGCTGGCTGTGAATATTGCTGAATCTCTGGTACATGCCAAACCGGGTTTAGGAGCCCAATTGGATGTAGTCCGTAAACTACGCAGTGATGAACTCCTCTTTGGTGAATGTCAGTCTTTAATAGTCGTTTCACTTGAAGAATCTGCTTTGTATGAACTGATTCTGTTGGCACAAAAATTGGACATGCATACCCAAACGATTGGGAGAGTAACCAATACCAATTCCATGGTGATCAATGATTTGATAGATATTGAAAGGGAACGTCTTTCTCATGCCTACTTTGATTCTCTTGAATCCATAATGGAACGGAATTAATATTGAGTAAAGGCAGAATATTTTTCAATGCTTCTCCGTCACCCACTATCGGAGTAGAAGCAGAGTTATTCACCATTTCAAGAGAAACCTATGACCTTGTCCCGGGAGCGCCTCATGTTCTGGAAGCCTTCCCGGAATCCCCCCATGTTAAAGAGGAACTTCTGGACTGTATTGTTGAAGTAAATACGGATATTTGTGAGAATGTTTCAGCTGTCCGCAGTGATTTAACTGATAAAATCGGGCAGGTGAGGCAGGTTGCAGACAAGCATGATTTAGCGCTTATTTCCATGGGGACGCATCCTTTCGCAAAATGGAAAGAACAATCCGTTACCCAATCCCTCAGGTACACCAATTTCTTAGAACGGATGCAATGGCCTGTACGCCGACTCATTATAACCGGTCTGCATGTGCATGTGGGGGTAGAGTCTGGGGAAAAAGCCATTGCCATTACCAATGGGATGACACGCTATATTCCGCTCCTCATTGGACTATCTGCAAATTCGCCTTATTTTGGTAATGAACTTACAGGGCTGGCATCTACCCGTACTAAAATATTTGAAGGATTGCCAACTGCAGGTCTTCCACCCATTTTAAAAAATTATAGTGAATTTCAAAAATTTATGCGTACACTGCAAAAGGCAAACTCAATTCAATCAATTAGGGAAGTCTGGTGGGATATCAGACCACATCCCGGATTCGGGACAGTGGAAATCAGAGTTTGTGATGCAGTTCCCTCCATTGAAGAGATGGTAAACCTTACTGCGTTTATTCAAACATTAGTAGTTGGCTTATCAAATTTATATGATGATGGCGCTCAGTTGCCCATATTAGACCCTTGGATCATTCAGGAAAACAAGTGGCGTGCAACTCGCTTTGGTATGGATGCAGATATTATTATGGACGAAGGTGGAAACCTTCAAAACTTAAAGGGAGCGGTAATGGAGACCATTGATAAGATTCTACCTATTTCTGAGTCGTTACAGTGCCGAGACGAAGTATTGAAATTAGGAGATATTGTAGAAAACAATCAGTCTCCCTATCAACGGCAAATCATGCAGTATCAATTAGAAAATTCCTTTCAGGATATTTTAATTTCTGCCATTGAAGAATTAGAAAACGGAGTAGCAGCAGAATGTTAGTCAGAGATTGGATAGAGAAAAATTTTAAGCGAATTGTGGCTGTCCGGCGCTGGCTGCATATGCATCCAGAAGTAGGATTTCATGAAGTGGAAACTTCGCAATACTGCCAGAAGTTTATGCAAGATTTAGGGTATACCGTCGTGCAAAATGAAACCATGCAAACAGGGTTTATCTGTGATATAGGCAGAGGAAATGGACCCACTATGGCAATTCGATGTGATCTGGATGCGTTGCCTATTCATGAAATTAATGATATTGAATATAAATCGCAGAATCTCGGAGCTTCCCATGCCTGTGGACATGATTCCCACATGGCAAATATTTTAGGATTAGCTGCCTACATTAAGGAGACAGAACAGGATATCCCCGGAAAAATACGATTCCTTTTTCAGCCTGCAGAAGAGATTGCTCCCGGGGGGGCAGTAGTCATGATGGAGGCAGGGGCAATAGACGGTGTTGATCATATTCTTGGCGGACATATCCTGCCTTCGCTCAGTGCAGAAAAAATTGGAATTCGTTACGGACCCATGGCTGCAGCTGTTGAACAGATCAATATTTGTTTAAAAGGACCGGGAGGGCATACTTCCAGACCTGTGGAATCAGTTGATCTCATTTGGGCTCAAAGCCATTTGATTTTATCCCTTGAAGAGTCTGTCCGCCACCATCTTAATGAATGGGAACGAGTAGTACTTGCTTTCGGTAAAGTGGAAGGGGGACATACCTGTAATGTTCTACCCGATGAAATTAATATGGAAGGAACTCTGCGCTTCCTCAATGCTGAATTAAAAGAGAAGCTCCACCAGATTATTAAGCAGACAATCCAATCTGTTGAAAATCTTACAGATGCTACCATTGAGTTAACCATACCCCATTCTTCTCCCGGACTTACCAATGATGAACGCTGCACGGATTTGATTATAAGTGCTGGTCATGCAGTATTAGGGGAAGAAAATGTAGTAATGATGGAAGAATCCAGCATGGGTGGGGAAGACTTCGCCTATTATCTTGAGGAGATTCCCGGTGCCTATTTCAGAATTGGGAGCAATGATGGCAAAACCCGGGACATTCACACCAATGATTTCAATTTGGATGAACGTTGTATGGCTACGGCTATAAAGGTGTTTGCTGAGTCAATTTCTCAGTATTTTCAGGCACATAGAAATTAACCAGTAAAGGCGTATCACCCTCCTGCCATTGGGAGTATTTATCCATCACCGAAGTGAAACAAATATGAGCGTGCATATCACGGTAATAATCGTAAAGACGGGTGAATGATTCTTGATATGCATCTACATTCACATGAGCAAACTGACGAATAAGGGGAAACACTGCCATATCCGTAAATCCCGGTGATTTTCCTCCAAAAAAAGAATTTTTCCCTAATTTATTTTCAAACTCAGTTAAAATTTCATTTCCTCGTTCCTGATAGTAGAATTGACTGTGTTCAGGATATCTTTCAGGGTATTTATACCTGTCCAGCCAATGTTTAAATTCACCATCAATGAGATCCACTAATTGCACTTGATTGGATATATCATTTGAATCTTCAATTTGATTAAACACCCAATGAAGAATATCAACGGATTCATCAATTACCTGCCCATCAGGCAGGTGGAGGACAGGGACGGTACCTTTAGGCGAAATGGCATATATTTGAGGTGGTCTTTCTCGAAGAAGGATTTCTCTCAATTCTATGGTCAGGTCTATTTTAGTCAATGCCATCCTGGCACGAATTGCAAAAGGTCAGCGGCGAAAAGTATAAAGTATTGGAAAAGTCATGAAATCATCTAAATATTTGTTCTGTGAATGGATAATGTAAATTACACACCTATTCCTTAAAAAATCCAGATTCAATGGAAAGCTCAGGAAAAAATTATACAATTTTGGGTTTAATGTCTGGAACCTCCATGGATGGATTAGACTGCGGACTCTTCTCAATGAGCTTGAATAATCAATATGAATTCAATTGGCATTTAATTGATTTTAAAACATTCCCTTATTCAAACCATTTAAGAGAAGAAATCAGAACCTCATTATTGGGAGATGAAAAACAAATCCAAAAAACCCATTCCCTGCTGGGTAAAGAATTTGCTGCTATTACCACAAATTTTCTACAATGCAGACCTGTAGATATTATTGCATCCCATGGCCAAACGGTGGCACATATAGATAGAAAGTCATCACTACAAATTGGAGATGCAAAGTTTCTTAGGGAGGCTCACAACTGTCCTGTTGTTTATAATTTCCGTCAGGCTGATATTGATGCAGGAGGAAACGGGGCACCACTCACACCATTTCTGGATTATTTAGTTTTCAAAAACACTAACCGGGCAACCATTACCTTAAACCTGGGAGGAATTGCAAATATCTCCTATATCCCGGAAAATGGTAAAATACATGAGGTAATGGGATTTGATACAGGTCCAGCTATGTCTCTTATTGATGAACTATGCCAAATGGTGTGGGGTGAAAAATTAGACTATAACGGCAACCACTCCCTGCAAGGAGAGGAAAATGCAGAGATATTATCCCATTTAATGCAGCATCCATACCTTGCTAAATCACCGCCGAAATCCACGGGGAGGCATAGTTTTGGAAAGAATTTGGTTAAGCAATTATTTCAAAAATATCCACAGGTAAAACCTGAAGATTTTGCTGCTTCCTTTTGTGTTTTTACTGCGAAATCCATAGCTGAAAATCTTGAGAAGCATCTTAATTTTACCCCCTCTCGAACTGATCTGATCGTCAGTGGAGGAGGTGTCCATCATCCGGTAATTATGCAGACAATTGAGAAGTATATTTCAGCCAGGCAGATTCTAACATCAGAAAAGGTGGGAATTAATCCTGATCTTAAAGAATCCTTATTAATGGCAGTACTTGGTCTCTGTAAGGTGTTAGATATCCCTTCAAATATTAAGAGCGTTACCGGTGCAAAACAATCGATAGTCTTAGGACATTTCGTTTAAAAACACAATTATTTTAAGGAGACTCATTGAATCCCTATATATTTAGAAAGTATGACATTCGTGGCATTGTAGAAGAAGATTTCACTCCGGAGGTGGTGACTAATTTAGGCAGAGCCTTTGGAACCTATATTACCAGAGCAGGGGGAAAAACAGTGGCAGTGAGCGGGGATATTCGCCTTACAACTCCCCGGTTAATGGAAAATTTAATGGACGGTTTAATGGCTGTGGGAATAAAAGTACTAAATATGGGTATTGCTCCCACTCCAGCCAATTATTTCAGTATGTTTCATTTGGATGCTGATGGTGCCGTTCAGATTACCGGTAGTCATAATCCTCCTGAGTTTAATGGGTTTAAAATATCTTATAAACAAAGAGCATTTTACGGAGATCAGATTCAGGGATTAAAAGAATTAATTGATGAAGAAGATTTTGATTATGCCCAAGGAAGCGTTGAAAAAATTGAAATACTTCCCGCTTATATGGAAATGCTTCAGTCAAAAATCACTCTGAAGAAAAACTTGAAAGCAGTCATGGATTGTGGTAATGCTGCTGCCTGTCTGGTAGCCCCACAGATATTTAAAATAATGGGCATTGAAACCAGAGAATTATTTTCTAATATAGATGGTACCTTCCCCAATCATCATCCTGATCCCACTGAAGATCATAATCTGGTTGACCTCATTCGTGAAATTCAAGAAGGCGACTATGATTTTGGTGTAGCCTATGATGGGGATGCAGACAGAGTTGTTGCCGTGGATGAAAAAGGCGGCATCATCCGCTCAGATGTTCTCATGGCGTTATTCCTTCCGGAAATTATTAAAAATGACGGGGATGCAATTGTATTTGATGTGAAATGTTCTCAGGCATTGGAAGATATGATACATAAATATGGCGGAACGCCAGTCATGTGGAAAACCGGACATTCTCTAATAAAGGATAAGATGAAAGAAATGAATGTAGCATTTGCAGGAGAAATGAGCGGACATATCTTTTTTGCAGATAATTTCTACGGCTTCGATGATGCAGTTTATGTTTCCCTAAGGCTGGCTCAACTGTTATCAAATTCGGAAAGAACCCTTTCTGAATTGACTGCGGAAATTCCAACATACTATTCTACTCCTGAGTTACGCCTTGATTGTAGTGATGATGAAGAGAAATTCAATATTGCCCGCGAAGCTGAAGCCTATTTTACTGAACATTATGACTGTATAACGGTTGATGGTGTCAGAGTGAAATTTGAAGATGGATGGGGTTTGGTTCGGGCATCAAATACACAGCCGGTCATTGTATGCAGATTCGAGGCAAAAACAAGGGAAAGGATGAAAGAAATTCAGGAACTAATTATGGGGAAATTGCAGGAATTTGGAAGCGTTGCACTTGAACATAGCTGATGTGATCCCTGCTTACAGGGATGACATAAATTCCGCCCTCACCCATATATATCCACAGGGACCAAAGTCACTAACCTCTCCGGTTAATTATGTCCTGAATGGGAGGGGAAAACGCATCCGCCCTCTTTTAGCCATTTTTGTAGCAGAAGCCTGTGGTGGAAAAAAGGAGGATGTATTCTCCGCTGCTCTGGCAGTTGAAGTATTACATAATTTTACCTTAGTTCATGATGATATTATGGATCAAGACCAGATGCGTCACGGTCAGCCAACGGTACATCACAAGTGGGATGATGGAATCGCCATCCTTACAGGGGATGCAATGTTGTCTCTTGCATTGAAACTTTTGAATAAATCACCCAGTGGACGCAGGCAGCAAATTAAAAAATTTATAGACGGTTTATTGGCTGTCTGTGAAGGCCAGGCTATGGATAAAGAATTTGAAACCATGGAAACAGTGAGCCTAGAGGACTATCAAAAAATGATAGATCTAAAAACAGGTTATATGCTGGGACTCGCTGCCGAAATGGGTGCCATTTCCGCCGGACGGGATGAACACACTATAAATGCTATTGGCGACTATGGACGGCTCATAGGCAGAGCATTTCAAATTCAGGATGACTATCTTGAAATATTTTCAGACAGTTCCAATATGGGAAAATCCCTGAAAAGCGACATTATCCTGGGAAAGAAAACCTATTTAATGATACAAGCACATTTAGCAGCTAATTCGGAGATTTCGTCCGCTATAAAATTGGCACAAAATGACTTTTCAAAGGGGATATCAGAAATCCGTATTATACTGGAAGAAAATGGAATTAAAGAAAAAACTGAAAACGAAATACAATCTATTATTACTTTAACAGATAACAAGATTTCAACTCTTAATATAGATAAAGAAAGACTTTTATATTTCAGTAAATTAATCCATAAACGAGGAAATTAAATTGGAAATGGTAACAGAATTACCAATAGAACTAGATCAGGAAAATATGAAGGGTGCAATACAGTCATTCCCTTCTCACCTTCGGGAAACTCAAACCATTATGGAATCCTGGCAGCCAATGCACAGCTATTCAGATATCCGTCAGGTCATGGTTTTGGGAATGGGGGGATCAGCTATTGGAGGAGATGTGGTGAGGGTGTTAGTTCAAAATGAATGTAAAATACCCATCATGGTGAATAGATCCTATAATATTCCAGCCTGGGTCGATAGGCATACCCTTGTGATTGCATCGTCTTACTCCGGGGGAACAGAAGAAACCCTGAGTGCATTTTCACAATGTGAAGAACGAAATTGTCCTACACTCATTATTTCTACAGGAGGAGAACTAACAGAAATTGCCAGAAAGAAAAATTACGATGTTGTTTCTCTGCCCAAGGGATTGCAGCCTCGTGCAGCACTGGGATATTCGTTTTATAGTCTTTTATTGGTTTTACAGAAAACAGGTCATATATCAGATGCAATACCCACAATGGTTGAAAACAGCATTCCGGAAATTGAATCAATGTCCAAAGAATTAACTCAATCTCAAAATGAAGCACTGACCATGGCGGGAAAAATTCATCATACTATCCCATTTGTGTATGGCAGTGAAGACCTTACCTGGGTTGCCGCACTTCGATTTAGGGGTCAGTTGGCAGAAAATGCAAAAATGCTTTCAACACATCATCATTTTCCTGAACAAAACCATAACGAAATAGAGGGGTGGACATGTAATCCTCATATTCTGGAACACAGCTCCGTAGTCTGGCTGAGAGATGAAGAGGATCACCCGGGGATTCAAAAACGGATGGATATTTCTGAGGAGCTGTTATCCAAAGCAACCACTATTCAATTGAGCATTTCACAGTCAGGAAATAACCGGGTAGAGAGATTGTTGAGCCTTATCCACTTTACAGATTGGGTAAGTTATTATTGTGCTCTTTTGAATCACATTGACCCTACTCCTGTGGATCGAATTCAAGATTTAAAAGCCCGTATTGCATAAATCCAAGAATCAAATATTGTTTATACCGACGAGAAAATTGTAAATTTAACATCATGAATAAAGTAGAAGTTAAACGCATTTCATATTATCCGCCCTCCAAAGGGTACGCTGTTTTATTGCAGGAAGCTGAGGGAAGCCGTAGTTTGCCCATCATTGTAGGCAGTTCAGAAGCACAGGCTATAGCCCTGTATTTAGAGGGGGTTGATATGCCACGACCAATGACCCATGACCTTCTGATACATATTTTGGAGAACCTGGAAGGTGAAATCACCCAGGTAACCATTGCCCGTATCAATAATGGTACTTTTTATGCAGAGATTGAAATATCTAATCCTCACATGGGTGAAATGGTTATTGACTCCAGACCCAGTGATGCCCTTGCTGTAGCACTGAGAACCCACACCCCCATATTTGTAACTGATGAGGTTATGACTGCTGCAGGAATTGATACTGATAATGGGGAAGGCGAAATTGTAGAACCTGTCACTTCAGATGAATTAACAAAGGAAGCTTCAGAGGAAACGGTACTTGAAAATTTAAATGAAGCCTTAGAGAAAGCAGTTACGGAAGAAGAATATGAAGTAGCTGCCCGCCTGCGTGACCGCATCAAGCAATTAGAAAAAAAATCAACTCCCCAGTAGGAAGTTAATCGCCCTTTGGGCACCATCTTGTTCGGCTGATTTCTTCGTCGAACCAATACCCACCCAGGTATTCTCCTGATTTATTGCCACTTTAATTATAAAGGTTTTTTCGTGTTCGGGACCATGTGATTTGGTTATTGTAAAATTTGGTGCAGGAAGATTTTTCTTATGGCAATATTCAATGAGTTGTCCTTTGTAATTTTGATCTTCATGCGCTAAATGCTCTGAAAGACAAAGGGTTCTTTTTATAAAAGAAGAAGCCTCCTTGATGCCTCCATCTAAAAATATGGCACCCACCACTGCCTCATACACATCTGCTGAAATGTTCATAGCTACTTTGGGATCATTGATATTCACTCCCTGTTCAATGCGGAGTACATCCATGACTCCCAAATTTTGTCCTAACATGGCAAGAAATCCACGGTTTACCAGAGACGCCCTTTTTTTGGTGAGGGTTCCCTCGTCAGATTGAGGGTATTTTTTAAAGAGATAATTAGAAACAGCCTGATCAATGACAGCGTCACCTAAAAATTCCAACCGTTCATAATTTCCTTCTGAATGATTTTGAACAGAGCGGTGGGTGATGGCTTTTTCTAAATAGTATGGGTGGCTGAAGATATAATGAAGCCGTTCTTCAAATTCCTTAAGCTCAGGGACTTTAGTGACAAATAAGGCTTTTAATTTTCGTATCAGCCTCAATGTGAGTAAGATTTAAAAATCAATACTGCATTATGACCGCCAAAACCAAAAGTATTAGACATGGCATAATTAACTTCTTTGTCAACAGCCTGATTTGGCACATAGTTTAAATCACAGTCAGGGTCAAAGGTGGAATAATGAATGGTAGGTGGTAGAAAATTATGTTGAATACTTAATAGAGCAACTACAGATTCAATACCGCCGGCAGCACCTAATAAATGACCAGTCATTGATTTAGTTGAGCTTACAGCTAAATGATTAGCATGTTCACCAAATGCAGATTTAATTGCAGTTGTTTCAATTTTATCATTGAATGGGGTAGAGGTTCCGTGCGCATTAATGTAATCAATATCTTCTTTTTTACATCCGGCATCTTCCAATGCACGGTTCATTGCCCGCACTGCACCGTCACCATCCGGGTGAGGGCTGGTTAAATGGTGGGCATCTCCCGTTGCTCCGTAGCCTACAATTTCCCCTAAGATTTCAGCACCTCGTTTTTCAGCATGTTCCATTTCTTCTAAAATAACGATACCTGCTCCTTCACCCATTACAAATCCGTCTCTATCTGCATCAAAGGGTCTGCTGGCAGATTCAGGATCAACATTTTTTGTGAGAGCTTTCATATTAGCAAACCCTGCAACAGCCATGGGGGTAATAGTGGCATCTGATCCGCCTGTTATGATAGCATCAGCATCTCCATACTTTATCATTCGAAAGGAATCACCAATTGCGTGGGATGCAGTGGCACAGGCAGAAACAACACAGTAGTTCGGCCCTTTAAAACCATATTTGATGGATACTTGCCCAGAGGCAATATCTGAAATCATGGAGGGAATAAAGAAGGGGCTTACTCTGCGGGGACTATTCAGCAGTTTCTCATGCTGCTGTTCAAATGTATTAATACCGCCAATACCAGATCCTATGACCACACCGATTCTGGTGGGATCGGTATTTTCAGAGTTTAACCCGGATTGTAGAATTGCTTCATCACTGGCTATCATGGACAGGGCCGTAAAACGGTCCATTCGGTTCAATTCTTTCCGGTCAATATAATCTTCCAGATTAAGTTTCACTTCCCCTGCAATATGTACAGGATAATTTTCAGTATCAAACAGGGTGATGGGTGCAATCCCATTCACCCCATTTTTCAATCCGTTGTAAAATTCCGGGGTAGAGTTACCAATGGGAGACAGGATGCCTGTTCCCGTTATGACGACCCGTCTGTTCAAATGACTACCTAATTCAGTTTTGTAGAAATATAATCCACTGCCTGACCAACAGACAGAAGATCTTCTGCTTCTTCATCAGGAATTTCAATACCGAATTCTTCTTCAAACTGCATAATGAGTTCGACAGTATCCAATGAATCAGCACCTAAATCATCAATAAATTTGGCTTCCATGGTGATTTTAGAATCTTCCACCCCTAATTTATCAACAATGATTTCTTTCACTTTATCGAAATGTTCTGACATTTATTCGATCTCCTTTATTTAATACATGACCATGCCTCCGTCCACATTGAAGGTTTGACCGGTAATGTAGGATGCATTTTCTGATACTAAAAAGCAAACCAGATTTGCTACATCTTCACCTGATCCCAACCTCCCCAGCGGAATGGAGGCTAACATTTTATCTTTTACATTTTCATCCAGATTATCAGTCATCTCGGTACTGATATAGCCGGGAGCTACCGCATTCACTGTAATATTTCTGGATCCTAATTCTTTTGCCATGGACTTGGTAAGTCCGATAATTCCTGCTTTTGAAGCAGCATAATTTCCCTGCCCGGCATTTCCTATCTGACCAATCACAGAGGAGATATTTACAATTCGCCCTCCTTTATTTTTCATCATAGGGCGGGTCACTGCCTTAATTCCATTATAACAGCTTTTCAGATTTACATTCATTACTGCATCCCAATCTTCGTCCTTCATCCGCATGATGAGATTATCACGGGTAATGCCTGCATTATTGATCAATATGTCAACAGAATCCCGGGATTCAGAAACGCTGTTTACCAATTGCATGAATGCTTCAGAGTCAGATACATCTGCAGGAATGACCATAGCAGTGCCATTTGAACTTTCAATCTGCGATTTTACAGTATTTAATTCTTCTTCATTGCGGGAGACTAAAACAACGGTGGCTCCATTGGAAGCAAGCTTCAATGCAATGGCTTTCCCAATGCCACGGGATGCACCGGTAACAATAGCGGTTTTTGAATTTAAATCACAGTACTGCAAGATTTTCTAAATGCTCCGGTTTATCAAACAGAGTTGTTGTGGAATCTGGGTGAATCCGTTGGTTAAGGCCCTTTAATACTTTGCCTGGTCCCACTTCGGTAAAGTGAGTGATGCCATTATTTTTCATATTCAGGATAGTATCTGACCAAAACACTGGGTTTTCCAATTGAGTTAATATATTTTCCTTAATCTCTGATGCATTGGTTACAGGATTTCCGTTTACATTTTGGAATACAGGAACAGCAGCATTATGAAACTGTATTGAGTCAACAATATTTAGTAGTGGTTCCCGTGCCGGCTCCATTAGGGGAGAGTGAAAAGCCCCAGATACATTTAATGGGAGTGCTCGTCTTACTCCTATTTCTTTCGCAGTTGTAATGGCGGATTCTACAGCAGTAGTTTCACCGGAAATAACTACCTGTCCCGGTGCATTCATGTTTGCCGGTACTACAACTCCATCCTGG
Organism: Fidelibacterota bacterium; assembly: GCA_030747125.1. Classification (GTDB taxonomy): domain Bacteria; phylum Fidelibacterota; class Marinisomatia; order SCGC-AAA003-L08; family D37C17; genus D37C17. The sequence goes on from JASLLI010000016.1 coordinate 18,884, forward strand.
TTACAAATCTGTTCAAGCTGTGAATCATCTGCACCGATTATGGCAGCCATCGTGCCTGCAGTAAACTGTCCAGCTTTTGCCATTTCTGCAGATCTGACTTTTACAATCTGTAAAGTCTCTTCAAAAGATAAAACTTCTGCGGAGACCAACGCAGAAAACTCTCCCAGGCTGTGCCCTGCTACAGCATGTGGGTGGAAATCTTTTTCCTTTAATATTTTATCTAAAAATACGGAATGTACAAAAATTGCAGGCTGAGTGAATTCTGTTTGACACAGTTTTTCAACAGGCCCCTGAAAGGAAATTTCAGAAAGATTGAATCCTAAAATATCGTTTGCTGTGTGGTAGAAATCCTGCACCATTGGATAGTATTCGTACCATTCTGCGCCCATTCCCACATATTGTGAGCCTTGCCCCGGAAAAATAAATGCTTCACGCATAAGCTGGTAATCCCCATTTTATGTACATGGCTCCCCAGGAAAATCCGGCACCAAAAGCTGATAAAATAACATTGTCACCCAGTGACAACATATTTTCTTCGTCAGCTTCTGCTAGGCAGATAGGAAGAGTTGCAGCGGTAGTATTAGCAAAGCGGTCTATATTAATCATAACCTGAGAATCGGAGAGACCTAATTTTTTTGCCGCAGCATCAATGATGCGCTTATTGGCCTGATGAGGAATAAATAAATCAATATCACTTCCCATTAAATTATTTCGGCTGGCAACCTGATAGGAAATATCCGCCATACCTTTTACAGCATGTTTGAAGACAGATTTTCCATCCTGATACACAAAATGCTGCTTGTTATCAACAGTATGGTGCGAAGCAGGAAGACGGCTGCCTCCTGCATCCATTTTTAAATACTCTCCCCCTGATCCATCAACTCTGAGTTCGCTGTCAATTACACCATATTCTTCTGAAGGTTCTAAAAGAACTGCCCCGGCTCCATCACCAAACAGAATACAAGTATTGCGGTCTTCAAAATTTAAAATGGAGCTCATCGTATCTGCCCCCACCACGATTACTTTTTTACATTGACCAGAGGATATCAACGCTGCACCGGACTGCATCCCAAATAAAAATCCTGAACAGGCGGAAGACAAATCATACCCCCAGGCATTTTTTGCTTTTATATTAGATTGAATAATGGCAGCAGTGGATGGAAACATCATGTCAGGGGTAATGGTCGCTACAATAATAGCATCTATTTCTTCAGCGCTGATATCTCTTTTTTCCAATAATTGAATAATGGCATTGGTGGACATCTCTGCTGTTGCCTGACCATTCTTTACAATTCTGCGTTCTCTGATACCGGTTCTGGTCTGGATCCATTCATCACTGGTATCCACCAGTTTTTCTATATCCTGATTCGACAGGACTTTTTCTGGCAAATATTTTCCGGTTCCAGTTATATTGGCTCTAAACTGGATTGGTTTCACTTAACTTGTTATTTTCCTCAAATATGTCGCTGTGGCTGGAAAGACGGTCAGCGATATCTTCAATTAAATTTTCTTCCACGGTTTTCTGTGCTGCAAGCAGAGAATTTTTAATTCCTCTTGCTGTGGCTGAGCCATGGCATTTCATGACAACACCATTTATTCCCAACAGGGGAGTAGCGCCGTATTCTTCATGGTCTAAATTAGATTGAATATCACTGAATACTTGGCTGAAAACAGGGGAGGGGTCCTTTCCTGCGGAGTGGACATTTATTCTTTCCTGAATCCAGCTCATCAGGTGGAGGATGAGACCTTCCGTCTGTTTGAGTACGATATTACCGGTAAAGCCGTCACACACTACCACATCAGCCTTGCCATCCATGATATAACGGGGCTCAAGGTTGCCGATAAAGTTATTCAGATGTTCTTCCATAAGAGGGTAGGCCGTAGAGGTAAGTTCATTTCCTTTCACTTTTTCACTGCCTATGTTTAACAGGGCAACCCTGGGGTTTGGCCTGTCTTCCAGATGTTCAATATATGCACCTGCCATAAGTCCGAATTGTACCAGATGCACCGGTTTGCAATCTGCATTTGCTCCTGCGTCACAGAGGATGAATCCTCCTTTGTTTGAAGGAATAAATGGTGCAAAAGCCGGTCGCCGTATTCCCGGAATTTTTCCAATGAGAAAGAGAGAGGTGGCTAACAGGGCACCAGTATTTCCGGCACTTACTACTGCCTGGGCTTCATCCTCCTTAACAAGCTGGATAGAACGCACCAATGATGAGTCGGGTTTTTCTCTGAAAATTCTGGAAGGTTTTTCATGCATTCCCACGATTTCCGTGGTATGAACTATTTCAATTTTGGAAGTATTCCCGTTCAGGGAATTTAGAATTTGTTCAATCTTACTACTATCCCCAACTAAAATAAGTTGGGGAGCACTGTCACCGGATTGTTCTAAATAGGCTAATGCACCCTTAATAGTAGATAGTGGTGCATTATCACCGCCTAATACATCTAAGGCTATTTTCATGTGGGGGGTAGGCTTAATTTGCCTGAGCTGCTATGACCGGACGACCCTTATAATATCCGCAACTGGGACAAGCTCTGTATGGTAATTTGGGCTGACTGCATTGGGGGCAACTGCCCACCTGTGGCTTGGATAAATTCCAATTCGTTCTGCGTTTTCTGCCTCTTGCCTTCGATTGTTTTCTTTTTGGCACTGCCATAAAAATTATGTCCTTTAATTAAAGTTAATTACTTTCAAAAAAAGCTAAGTAATTTAAAAGTATTGTTACTCTTATAACAAGTAAAGAAATCAATTGTTTTCTTCGGATTTTACAAGGTCTATCCAAGAATTTATTCCCAGAAAACTATCAATATCCCGTTTCACTTTCGCTGCAATAGTTTTGTCATTGAAACTGCCGACACGAACACGATACCAGACAGCATCTTTGTCATTTCTGTAATGCCGCTGAATGTAGGCATCAAATCCCTCTTCTAAAAGTTGTAACTGGTCAATGCGTGCTTTTTCCAAGGAGGGCCTTGCGGAGACCTGTACGGTATAAAGTAAATGTTTATCAGGTATTTTGGTGGATTTGGGAGAGTCTAATTTTACTTTTTTAGATGAGCTCTTTTTCTTGGATTTTTTAATTGGTGGGGGTGCTACTTTTTTTTCTTCCTTCGGTTTAACCTCCGGTTTGGGTTTGGGTAAAGGCTCAGCAATGGCTACTGCAGTGGTTTCCTCCACTGCCAAATAGTAGAATACTTCCTCTGCGATTATCTCGTCAGCTATATCGGTGATTGAAAGATGAATTTCATAATTCCCTACTTTGTCCGGACTGAAGATGAGCATGTCATTTTTTAAATCAAATGGAATGGTAGAATCATCTGGTCCTTTTGGCGGCATCCATTTAAAAGTATAATTTTCTGCATGATTATGATAATCCTCAGAATATACTTTCACTGATTTGTTTACCATAATTTCCTCATATTCCGGAGACGAACCACAGGAGCAAAGGAATAGGATAATCCAAGTTAGTAGTGTTTTTTGCAAAATTATAGCCTTAATGATTGGCAATAAGTTCAGACTCTGTGAAGAAAAATCCAATTTCTATTTTGGCATTTTCATCAGAATCTGATCCATGTACAGCATTTTCTCCAATACTGGTTGCAAAATCTTTTCGTATGGTACCTTCTGCTGCCTCATCCGGATTGGTAGCGCCTATGGTATCCCGCCAGGCTAACACAGCATTTTCCTTTTCCAGAGCCAGCACCATTGATTGGCCGGAAGACATGAATTCAGTCAATTCACCATAAAAAGGTCTTTCAGCATGAACAGCATAGAAACCTTTCGCCTGATCTATAGTCATTTTGATGAGTTTAGCACTTAAAATATTAAATCCGGCAGAGAGGATTCTATCATATATTTTGCCTGTGTTTCCTGCTTTTACAGCATCTGGTTTAATAATTGCAAAGGTTCGGTTTGACATGTTTTCCTTTCTGATTAAACAGTTTCTAATTGGGTTAAGTTCTTAGCCATGGTTTCTCCAATTTCTGCAGGGCTGTCGCAGACATGAATACCTGCATTTCTGAGAGTAGTCATTTTATCTGCTGCAGTACCTTTACCACCGGCGATTATAGCTCCTGCATGCCCCATGCGTCTTCCGGGGGGTGCTGTTTTTCCTGCAATAAATGCCACAACAGGTTTGGTAAAATCATTGTTCTGAATCCATTCAGCTGCTTCCTCTTCTGCTGATCCTCCGATTTCACCAATCATCACCACACCTTCTGTAGCAGGGTCATCCTTGAAAAGGGCGAGGAGGCCGGTAAAATTTGTTCCGATAATAGGATCTCCGCCAATGCCAACGCAGGTGGTCTGTCCTATCCCTTTTTCGGTAAGCTGGTGGACCGCTTCATAAGTGAGTGTGCCGGATCTTGAAATGACGCCTACATTTCCAAAGGGTTTGTGAATAAATCCGGGCATGATGCCGATTTTACATTCTCCCGGTGTGATAATTCCCGGGCAGTTTGGGCCGATCATACGGGTATGGGATGTATCCAGGGCTGCCTTGACAGACACCATATCCATGGTGGGAATACCTTCTGTAATGCAGATTATGAGATCAATGCCTGCGTCAATGGCTTCCAGGCAGGCATCTGCTGCAAAAGCAGGAGGGACAAAAATAACCGTAGTATTGGCATTGGTTGCAGTAACCGCTTCTGAAACCGTATTAAAAATGGGGATATCATTCTCGTTCGTCTGGCCGCCTTTACCGGGAGTTACCCCTCCACAAACAGTGGTACCGTATTCTACCATTTGTCCGGTATGAAATGCACCTTCTTTACCGGTGATTCCCTGAACAATTAATCGTGTTTCTTTATTCACTAATATGCTCATAATTCACTCTCCATTTGCTGCATGAACAGCTTTGGCGGCAGCATCATTTAAGCTGCCTGCTACTATAAAATCTACGTCAGAATCATGTAATATGTTGCCGGCAGCTGTTGCATTGGTACCCTCTAAACGAACCACTACAGGAATATGTACATTCACCTGCGCCATTGCATCAATTACCCCTTGAGCAACCCTGTCGCAACGGACTATCCCTCCAAAAATATTTATAAGGATGCATTTCACATTTTCATCTGACAGGATGATTTTAAAACCATGTGCCACAGTTTCTGCATTTGCTACTCCGCCTACATCTAAAAAATTGGCAGGTTCGCCACCGTGAAGCTTAATAATATCCATGGTAGCCATTGCCAAGCCTGCGCCATTCACCATGCAGCCTACATTTCCATCCAATTTAATATAGTTTAAATTATGTTTGTCAGCTTCCACCTCAGAAGGTTCTTCCTCTGCAAAATCTCTCAGGTCAGCGATGTCTTTATGGCGGTATAGGGCATTATCATCAAAATTAATTTTTGAATCTAATGCAATAACTTCATCAGATTCAGTTACGACTAAAGGATTGATTTCGATAAGGGAACAGTCATTGTGTTTAAATACTTTCCATAGAGACAGGAAGGTGGATACTGCATGTTTTATCTGAGAACCTTTCAACCCAAGAGCAAAAGCGAGTTTGCGTGCCTGGTAGGGTTGTAAATCTTCATTTGGTTCGATCCATTCTTTATTAATTTTTTCAGGTGTTTCTTCGGCAACCTTCTCAATTTCCACACCCCCTTCAGTTGAAACCATCATAACAAATTTGCCACTGCTGCGGTCTAAAACGATACCTGCATAAAGTTCACGGGCAATTTGAGAAGCTTCTTCCACCAAAAGCCGTTGGACCAGCTGTCCTTCAGGTCCTGTTTGATGGGTAATCAGATTCATACCTAAAATGTCGTCAGCAGTTTTTCGAATTTCATCAGCACCGGATGCCAATTTTACACCGCCGCCTTTTCCTCTGCCGCCTGCGTGAATCTGGGCTTTAATGACGACTTTTTCTGTTGTTAATTGAGAAGCTTTTTCTACTGCTTCATCTACACTGAAGGCCGGATAGCCTGTGGGTACGGGGACCCCTGCATTACGGAATAATTCCTTTCCCTGATATTCGTGAATTTTCATGTTATCCTCAGTTAATCTTTTATAATTCTCGTGCCCGCTTCTTTGCGGATTGCCTTTTTAATATTGCCAATGGAAGTAATAATAACTTCCTTGCCATGATGTTTTAAAAAGTATAGGGCTGCCCTGATTTTTGGCTCCATAGTTCCCCGCCAGAAATGACCTTCTTCCAGCCAATTTTCAAGGGTGGTGGCAGTAGTCTCATGAATAACTTCCTGCGCATTGGTTTTAAAATTCAGATAGATATTATCTACATCAGTTATAATAAATAGTTCCCGTGCTTTAATGATGCGCCCTAAGAGGGCTGCTGTCATATCCTTGTCAATAACACCGTCTATACCTTTCAGACTTCCGTCAGCCTGATTATAAGCCGGGATACCGCCGCCACCGCCGGCAATGACAATGGTACCAAAATCAACCAGATGCTTAATAGATTTTCCATTGAAAATATAAAGGGGAGCGGGAGAGGGTACCACCCGCCGCCACAGACCTGGTTCCTGTTCTTGCATTTGCCAGCCAAGCTTTTCCATTTTAGTTTCTGCAGCTACAGGTGAATAAGTCTGGCCTATATATTTAGCCGGTTTTTTTAGTGCAGGGTCATCCCCCTTCACCTTCATTTGAGATATGAAGGAAACCACCTCTCTTTCGGAGGCTTCCGAATACAGGGCATTTTGCAGGGATTGTTGAACCATGTATCCCATTGCGCCCTGTGTATTTGCAACTAAAACACCTAAAGGCAGGGGAGGTACCTTGTCAGCTGCAATTTCATTTCTTGCCAGCTCTGCACCAACCTGAGGACCATTACCATGGGTGATACAGATATTATACCCGGCACGAACAAAATGCATGACCCCCTTTAGGCTTTTCCGGGTATGGGCAAATTGCTGTTCTATGGTACCAGCTTCAGACTTAGGGGAAAGCGCATTCCCGCCTAAGGCGATCATAACCGTTTTCTTTTTTGTCACTGTTACGGTGTTGTCAAAAAGCGAAATTCAGGAAAGAGAAACCCTCTCTATTCTTCTCCCATAAAGGGGTAACTGAAGTGGGTTGGCGGTGAAAAAGTCTCTTTTATAGTGCGTTGAGAAATCCATCTGAGTAAATTCAGCTGAGAACCGGCTTTATCGTTGGTTCCTGAGGCGCGGCTGCCTCCAAATGGCTGCTGTCCTACCACAGCTCCCGTAGGCTTATCGTTTAAGTAGAAATTTCCTGCAGAATGGGTTAAGAGGGATTTCCCTGATTGTAATGCTTTTTCATCTTTCGCAAAAATTGCTCCGGTGAGGGCATAAGGAGAGGTATTATCCACTACATCACAGATTGACTCCCAAGACTCATTATAAACATAAATGGTGAGTACAGGCCCGAATATCTCCTCTTCCATAGATTTAAAATGAGGATCGGTGGTGACAATGGTAGTTGGCTCTACAAAGTAACCCTTACTTTTGTCGTATCCACCGCCGCTTATAATTTCAGCATCAGAAGAGGATTTTGCATAATCAATATAGGAGGCAATATTATCAAAGGAAGCTTCATCAATTACTGCAGTCAAAAAATTGGAAAAGTCATTTACATCACCCATTTTAATTTCTGATACTTGCTGCAAATAATCCTCTTTCACTTCATCCCAAATGACGTCAGGTATATAACAGCGGGAAGCCGCAGAACATTTCTGCCCCTGGAATTCAAAGGCACCCCGCACCATGGCAGTTGCCAATCCTTTCACATCTGCGGACTCATGTGCAAGAATGAAATCCTTACCGCCTGTTTCACCTACAATTCTGGGGTAGGTATGATACTTCTGAATATTGTCCCCAATGGTTTTCCACATCGTCTGGAAGACTTCCGTAGATCCTGTGAAATGCACACCTGCAAGGTGAGGACTTTCCATGGCAGGGTTGCCTACCTGGCTTCCGGAGCCGGGAAGGAAATTAATTACACCGTCAGGTAAGCCTGCTTCCTGAAGGAGTTTCATCATAAAATATCCTGAATAAACGGAGGAAGAGGCCGGTTTCCAGAGAGCTACATTACCCATGAGCGCAGGTGCAGAGGGGAGGTTGCCGGCAATAGCAGTAAAGTTGAAAGGGGTGACGGCGAATATAAATCCTTCCAGAGGGCGGTATTCTAAGCTGTTGTGCATACCCTCAGGTGAGATTAAGGGTTGGTTACTGCAAATCTCTTCAGCAAATTGGCAGTTGAAATTTAAAAAGTCAATGAGTTCGCAGGCAGAGTCAATTTCAGCCTGATATACGGTTTTACTCTGGTTTAGCATGGTGGCAGCATTTAAGGTATCTCTCCATGGACCTGCTAATAATTCGGCAGCCCGGCGGAAAATGGCACAGCGTTCACTCAGGGGAAGGGCAGACCAGATTGACCATGCCTCCAGGGCTGCATCAATAGCCAAATGCACTTCTCTTTCACCGGCTTTATGGTAGGTCGCCAATACATGTTGATGATCATGAGGCTTTCGGCATTCTCCGGTATTGCCGGTATGGATTTCCTTACCTCCAATGATAAGTGGAATCTCATAGTATTCATTTTCCATGTCTGCTAATTTTGCTAATAATGAAGTGCGTTCGGCAGAGTTTGGTTCATAATCCCGCACTCTTTCATTAACTGCTGTATGGATATTAATATTTGCTGAATTCATAATCAAATTTCCCAGATAATTTGGTTTTGGTTTAAGATGAAAAATGCCCCTGAAAAAGAGCCTGTAAAATTAAAGTGAATCACAATCTGGTAACAAACTTTTATTAACACTTCGTTTATTGCGATTGGCCATTAGCTGTTAGCAAATTACGAGTTAATCATTAACCATTAACCATTAACCATATTGTCCTTGTGCTGATGAAAAAAATCGTTTTAATCTTCAGCTATGAAAACGAATAGAAATGACAGCTGTCCATGCGGCAGTGGAAAAAAATATAAGCATTGTTGTGAAG
>JASLLI010000017.1 GCA_030747125.1 Fidelibacterota bacterium
TTCAAAATATTCTGTTAGTCCCTCCATTATGATTGAGTCGCAAGCCCCTTTTGCTTCCCCGTTTCCTAATTTGGTTTTGGTTTGACCTTCAAATTGGGGTTCTGAAATTTTAATGGATATGACTGCCGTCAACCCTTCTCGGGTATCGTCACCTGATAAAGAAAGAGTTTTCCCTTTTACCGGCTTGAAGAGATTGTTTTTCTGGGCATATTGGTTTAACGACCTGGTAAGGGCGGTTTTGAAGCCAGCAAGATGGGTTCCGCCTTCTATAGTGTTGATGTTGTTTACAAAAGCCAAGATGGTTTCATTGTAGCTGTCATTATATCTCAGCGCAACATCTACCGGTATGTTTTCCCGCTCTCCTTTCACTTGAATTGGCTGCTCAAAAACAGCCTTGTGTCCTTCATCCAGGTGTTCAATAAACTGGCTTAATCCACCCTCATAATAATGCTCGGTACTTTTATTTTCTTCCCGCTCATCCGTTAGATGGATTCTAATACCACTGTTCAGATAAGCAAGCTCCCTAAGGCGTTCATCAATAACATCAAAATGATATTCTGTAGTCTGAAAAATTGAGTCATCCGGGAGAAAAGTAACCTTGGTTCCGGTTTTATCGGTTTTGCCAATTGTTTCTATATCACTGAGAGCTTTTCCAAATTCATAAGATTGGGTTGTAATCTGCCCATTTCTGTTTACTTCAACAGAACAATGTTTAGATAATGCGTTTACAACGGATACACCAACCCCATGCAATCCTCCGGAAACCTTATAAGTATCCTTGTCAAACTTTCCCCCTGCATGGAGAACCGTCATGACTAATTCTAGGCCTGACTTTCCCTCTTTTTTATTTAAATCAACAGGTATTCCCCGCCCATCATCTTCTACAGAAACTGCTCCATTATTTAAAATATTTACTCTGATATTTTTACAATGTCCAGCCATAGCTTCATCAATGGAGTTATCAACCACTTCCCAAACGAGATGGTGAAGTCCTTTTGAACTTACATCGCCAATGTACATGGCGGGGCGCTTCCGTACAGCTTCTAATCCTTTTAAAACGGTTATATTGTCTGCGCTATAGGCGGGTGCGGTGGGGTTTTCTATCATCTGAAAATTATTTCTTTAATTGGTGTATCTGTCATGATTTGGTTTAATTTTTGAATCAATTCCGATTTCTGTAGAGTAAGTTCATTTCTCCAAACAGGGTTCGAGGTTTTTACTGTTAGCCTGCCATTGGAAAAGCTTGTTATTTCTGTATTCTTTGCTATGAGCTCCCCCACCATTTTCCCCCATTCCTTTTCAAGACTAATACTTTCATTTATGGATTGAAAGTCTGTTCCCTGAAAAAAATCGGAGAGAATTTCTTTAATTGGTTTTGCTTTCAAATGGATGTATCAGACAAATTTTGAAAAAAATTAATCCTTTAAACGAATCGGCATCAAGAGGGTTGTTTTATTATCATTATCATTTTGCTCAAGGGGAACAAATAGTCCCGCGTTTAACGGAGATTTTAACATTATTTTTATTTCATCGGTTTGCTGATGTTGTAATACTTCTCTTAAATAGGATGCATTGTACCCTATAGTCATTGGGTCACCATCATAATTACAGTCTAGAGTTTCTTTTCCTGTAGTAATGTTTTCAGGATCTTCCGTAGTAATGGTAACAGAGTTTTCTGTGAGTTCCAGGGCAATTTGCTTGCTGGATTTGTTTGAAAAAATGGAAACCCTTTTTATTGCCTCAAAAAAATGATCTCGGTTAACCACCAGTGTTTTATTGTTGTCTTTCGGAATAACCCCTTCATAGTCTGGATAAGGGTCTTTAATAATTCTTGAGGTAACCATGATTTTGTCCATATTAATTTGAATATGGTTATCACCAATGAGCATGGTGGTTTCATCTTTCTCTTCCAATTGTGCAAGTAAAAGGGTGAGAAACTTTATAGGTACAACTACTGCACCAGTATAATCTAGAGAATGCATTTCTTTCTTCTCCAGCTTTACCAGACGGTGCCCATCCGTAGCAACTGACACAAACCCATCTTTACCTACCTGAAACAATACTCCCTGTAATACAGGTTTCATATCATCTTTGCTGGCAGCATAAGAAGTACTTCTAATTATATCTCTTAATTCATCTGTCGATACAGTAAAAGACTGGCCATTTTCAATGAGTTGTTCAGCAGGAAATTCATCTGCTGGCTGCCCCATGATAGTATAGTGTCCCGTTTCACAATCTATATTTACTTTTCCAATATCAGAAACAGTAAAACGAATCATACTTTCCGGCATTGCATGGGTAATTTCCATGAGTTTTTGCATGGGGATTGCCACACTCCCATCCGTTCCGTTTTCCACAGAACAATTTAAACTGATGGAAATTTCTAAATCTGTTGTTCTAATTTTTAATCGATTTTCTTTGGTTGTGAATAATGCACAACTGATAATAGGGAGGGTTGATCGTGTAGGTATGGCTTTTGATAAAATTTGCAGCTGTGTTAACAGTGTATTTTTTTCAATGGAAAATTTCATACTGTGAGTCCTCTGTTAGCTTTATGATTTTGTGGAAAATCCCCTTGTTAAGTTTATTTCTAAAATCCCCTCTTTTAAAAGAGGAATTAGTTAATATAATATATAGAATTTTATTAATAAATTTATTAATTTAAAATCAATTATTGATAATGTTGATGATGTGAAATAATGTAAAGAAAAAGACACTAAATATAATTGTTAAAAATATTTTAATTAAACCTATACTTTATGTTAATAACATTGTTGGCAAGTTGATAATTTCAATAATAATTCACAATTATATTAGAAAGCTTTAATAAAGGTGTTTTGTTTAACATGATCTAACCATAATTGAAAAACTCTGTTTTGTTTTTCCTGTTTAGCATATTGGTAAATTATATCCCATGAATTATTTGGATCTGGCGTATATGCTTCCTTCTTTTTATATAATCGAAGTAAAGCATACCCATTTTCCGTCTCAAAAGGAGGAGATAATTCATTTTCATTCAACCCGTTTATTTGATTGAGAATTAATGAATGAATATTATCCGGTACTATGTTCGAAAATTTTCCGGAAAGGTTTTTATGGGTTTGAGCATGATAAACTGCAGCAGAGTCAAAGAGAAAAGAAGCGCTTTGTCCTTTATAATAAATGTCTTTAATGATTTTTAATGCAGCATCCTTGTCTTCCCTGGAAAAAGTAATTTGTTTTAAAATATGCTGTGTTGAAATTTTTTCACCCTTCTTTTCAATCAGGCGAATGAGATGATAACCAAAAGGAGATTTAACCGGGTTTGATACTTCCCCCGGTGTTAGTGCATAAGCCGTTTTTTCATATTCCTGAACCAAGGTGCCTCTTTCTGTAAAACCAAGATGCCCTCCGTTGGGAGCAGAACCAGGATCGTCAGAATATACAGATGCCAGCGAATCGAAAGAGGCAGTTCCAGACTCAATTTGTAATTTTAAATTATCAAGTATACTGACTGTTTCGGATATGGATTTTTCTCCCGCAATAAAAGGCGTTTCAATGATGGAATATGTAAATTGTGGGGGAATTGAAGGAATAGAATCAGAATATATAGAATAAAATTCAAAAACTTCTGGTCTGCTCACATCTATGTTTTGAATTTTTGAATATTGAAATCGCTCCATCATCATCATATTTCGAATTTCTTTCCAATATTCCACCCGAACCTGCCGCATAGACATACCCACCATTTCAACAAAGTTTTCTTCCGATCCGGCACGATAAATAAAGTCTTCAATTTGTTGTTCCAGCGCTCTGTCAACTTCTTCATCAGAAATCACCAAATTTGTATCCTTTTCTGCGATATCAAGCACGGTTAATTGATCAATAACACCCTTCAGGGTGGAATGATATATTTCTTCAAATAAATGAGGACGATAACGGGGATCAACTTTTTGTCCTGCAGCAATAATATGGGTTTGTTGAAGGACATCACTATGGAGAACAATATTGTTTCCCACTACAGCAACCACCCCATCAACCTTGCCCTGAGAGCTGCAAAAACCAAACAATAAAATAAAACACAATAATCTCATATAAATTAATTTAAAAGAGAAATATTTTTTGAAATGGAGTATTTTGAAAACAATTCATCAATTCCATCAGCTTTATATTGATTTTGATATTCTTTTGTTAGCAAGGATTCAATGCGTACATAAACCCTGTCCAGCGCCATTGGCTTGGGTGGAACTCTTTTTACCAGCTGTACTATAGAAAACTGTCCGCTTACCGTTGATATAACAGGACTGATTTCTTCAGGCCCTAACAGCATAGCCGCATCAAATATATATTTATTATTTTTTCTTGGAAAAGGACCAAACTCCCCACCCTTTTCTGGGTTTGTCAAACTAAATTGATTAGCAATATCAACAAATTTTGCACCACTATCAACAATTGTTAACAAACTATCTGCAAGGGATTTATTATTTACCCTAATCTCTCTTATTGTTGCCTGCTCACCTCCTAAATATTTAACATTTTTATGTTCTTCATAGTATTCCTTCACATCAGAAGAGTCAGGCACAGGAGCAGAGTTTACCAGGTGCTTTAAATAGGCATCATATAATATACCCGAAGACATCTCGACTACTTTTTGTGTATAAGGAAAGGTATGTACAACGCCTCCTACACCCCCCTCTTTAACGGCAATATCTTGTAAAATCATGGTTTTGAATGCCCGTGTAATTCTGTCAACAGCGCTGAAAGAAGGGCGCCGTGATGCGGGCACCTGTTCTAATCTGTAAGCAAACCATGCGGGGCCATAACCCTTGCCACCATAAACGCAAATAACATCTATATTTTTAACAGAGTTGAGCAAAGAGACAGTATTGTTTGAAGAAGAACCACCACTCATAACCCCCTCCTCTTGAAATTTTTCAAATGCAGCAGAGATTTTCTCAACAGCACCAGAATTGAAAACGACATTATAGTTTTTCAATTTTGTGGAATCATAGTTTTGTGCAGCCCCTCTTAATTGATCACGAACCCTGTTTTTAGTAATATTGAATATAATAGTTTCAAATGCCTCATCAGAAACATTTTGATAATCTGAGGGCCGGGAATCAGAGACTAATATTAAATGGTAACCAAAATCTGTTAATATCGGATCAGATATTTTTCCGGGCTCAAGAGTAAATGCAGCAATCTGAAATTCAGGAACAGTTGCACCCCATTGTACCCAGCCTAAATCCCCTGAATTTTGTTCTGCACCGGGATCCTCTGAGTGCTTATCTGCCAGGGCAGAAAAACTCTCTCCCTGCTCAAATTCGTCTTTAATATTTTGGGCAAGAAGGAGAGCTTCATCCATGGTTCGGCGAGGCGGTTTGGCCAAATAACTGGTAGAGTGTCCAATTAATATGTGATTTGCCTTGATCTCTGCTTTGGCATAGGTTCTCGCAAGTTCCAAATCATTTTCATTTATTAAAGGCTTGGCAACAAAAGCCTCATAAGTTTCATTAACTAAAACTTGCTTGGATCTGCTGCGGATCTTTGTGGCAACTACGGGATCGTTTTTAAAACCCAGCCGTTCTGCTTCTAATATACAAAGTTCTCTTTTAATGAAATCATTCAGCATTTTATCTTTTTGAAGACTGTCGGCTCTTTCCCATTGTTTTTTAGGATATCGGGTATAAAATTGATGCAGCGAATAACCAGTATCATTAATGGTAATGATGGAAGTTTCTTTTGCAAATAAGCCCGAGCAAAAGAAAAGCAAAAGTGAATATTTAATCATAGGTTTACTCAATTAATTGATTTTTCCGAAGCTGTAAATTTATTTAAAAACCCCGCAACGATTGAATACTTATCTTCAATACTCTGTAGGTGAACACAGAGCTGTAACAAGGTGTTTTTTGAAGGCATTATATGGTACTCTATGTTTTTATGCTCCCAATAAGAATGAACATAATTCATAAATGCAGCACCATAGCTTTCATTGCCGAGGCCGTCAAACAAAAACCGAACACCACAACCCCTTATTATTATTGAGTGTACACCAGCTTCAGCTGCTAAGAGGCGCAGGCGGTATTCGTTTATAACATTAACTAATGGCCTGGGGACTTTCCCAAAGCGATTATTTAAATTGTATACAATATTGTCAACACCTTTCTCATCTGTTGCAGAGGCAAGGTTTTTATAAACAGACATCCTGATTGGCTCAGAATCTATGTAATCTTCCGGAATAAAACGATTCTTATGAATGTCAACAACAATGTCTTCCGGTAGAATTTTAAACCCTAAATCCAACGACCCCGCCTCATACAAAGACCGCTGCACCAGCTTTACATACATTTCATACCCCATATTGTCTCCTCCTCCTGATTGTTTATAACCAAAAAGGGAGCCGGCCCCCCTGATTTCCATGTCAGAACGGGAGATATTATATCCGGAACCGAGAGATGTGTTTTGTTGAATGGTTTTAATGCGACGAAAGGCTTTTTCAGAAAGGCGTATTCCACGGGGAACAAGCAGGTATGCATAGGCTTGGAGCGCCCCTCTACCCACCCTGCCCCTCATCTGATATAGTTGTGATAAACCAAATAAATGAGAGTTGTTGATAATGATGGAATTAGCCCCCGGAACATCAATACCGGTTTCAATGATTGAGGTTGAGACCAAGACGGAAACTTCGCCCCTAACGAAAGCAGCCATTTTCTTCTCAATTTCCTTCGCCGGCTCCTGACCGTGAATATATTCAACTCTGATATTTTCTATCCAGCCCTGTATAGTGGAGGCAACCGAGGCAATATTTTGAACATTGTTGTGAATAAAATAAACCTGCCCCCCTCTTTCCACTTCAAACAAGATGGTTTCTGTTATTAAGGACTCATTATAAAACTCTACCTGTGTAATAATAGGGAGGCGCAAACGAGGAGGGGTTTGTAGCATAGAAATGGAATACAGACCAGCAATAGCCAAATTCATGGACCTTGGGATAGGGGTTGCAGACATTGATAACACATCAATTTTATTTTTCATTCCTTTAATTTTCTCTTTATGTTTCACTCCAAAACGATGCTCTTCATCAATTACCATCAAACCCATGTTTTTATGATAGATAACATCATTTAATACAGCGTGTGTGCCTACAATAACATCATTTTTTTCTCTGGTTATATCTTGTTTAATTTTCGAAACATCTTTTTGCGTTCGAAACCGGGAAACCATTTCAACATTGATAGAGTAGGGTGCAAGGCGGGAAGAAAAAGCAGAGTACAACTGGTTTGCCAATATGGTTGTGGGCGCCATAATCAACACTCTCTTTCCGGACAAAACCGCCCTGAATGAGGCCCTGATTGCAATTTCTGTTTTCCCAAACCCCACATCACCACAGAGCAGCCTGTCCATTGGTGTTGGCGACGACATATCTTGGGCAATTTGATTCCACGCCTCTTTCTGGTCGCCTGTATCTTCAAAGGGAAAGTCAAGGATAAATTCTTTTTCTAAGGCTACATCTCCTGTTAAAGGAGGCCGCATCAGATCGCTTCGCTTCACATATAGCTGGAGCAATTGGCTTACTACCTCTTCAATTCGCTTTCTGGCAGACGCTTTCTTTCGCTTCCACAGCCCCCCTTTTGTGATAGAGTCCAGCACAACGCCCTCTACATGAGAGGGGGAATATAAACTAACCATATCAAGGCGGCCAATATTCACAGAAACAACCCCGCCATCTCCATATTTTAACATGAGAAACTCTTGCAGAGAGCCATCATTGCTAATTGTTTGCTTGAGACCAAGACACTCCCCAATACCATGGTCTCTGTGTACAAGAAAGTCACCCTTTTGTATGCCATCAAGATCAAGCGTATTGCGTTGAGCAGAAGGGGTGGGCGATTTTAACTCTCTTTTATGCGAAGCAAAATGAGAAGGTACATAAAGCTGTCCAGAAAGCAGGACTCCAATTGAAGACAAAAGTTCAGTAGGCTGCGCAGACAACTTAATATTTTCCTCCATTTGTGCAAAGGAAGAAACAGTCACCCATTCACACTCAAAAATTGCCGTTGCGTCGCCTGCCCCTCCCCCCAACAAAGAGCCGTCAGCATCCATCTCCAAAGGATAGAAAACATCTAAATTGCATCGCGACAACGGAAGAAGTTGTTTTTGGCTAACGGAGGACAGGACAAAGTTTTCTGTCTTTTGTGTCGTCAGCTGGCTGTCTACATCAAACCTAAAAACAGAAGGAATATCTTCCATAAATGTTATTCTGTAGGGAGAGAATGAAGACTTCGGAAATACATCAATTATACCGCCGCGAAGGCTATAGTCCCCAGGATTGCTAACAAAATCTGCACGACTATAATTTTCTGAGACCAGAAAGTTTTCACAATCATCAAAAGAAGAAGATCCGTCAAATCGAACCGTATTTCCAGCCCCCACGCCTACAACAGGGACAGTTAAACCAGCCTCGGTGGAAACAATAATATTGACGTCCTCCGCGCCCCGAGACAACACCTCTTTAGCCCGAGCGCTATATTGCTGCAAAGAAGAAACAAACCCGGAAGGCACCAGGCCCGGGTCAGGGTGTGAAGGTAAAAAGACCACCCCATCCATTTGACTGATACCCTCCAAGTATTTAACGATACTGTGGAAGCGGTCTTCTGGTACCAGCAGAAGAACCTTTTTTTGGATAGATTCGAATAAGGCTGGAAAAAGGTCAGGGTGAAAATGTTTAAAACGAAAACCCTGACCTTTCTCGCCTGAAGGCAGCAGATTAATCAGTTCGGCGGAGATAGAACCGTGTTCCACGTGAAACAATTAAGAGGACGACTGTAAATAAACAGCAAGGACCCCTATGTCAGCCGGGCGCACCCCGGCAAGGCGGGAGGCCTGCCCGAGAGTTTCTGGTTTAATAATGGACAGCCTTTCCCGGGATTCTGAAGACAGAGATGTTAGTTTATAATAATCAAATGTGGGAGGAATTTTAATTCCATCCAGCTTTTTTAATTTACCTACGCGCGCATTCTCAATATTAACATATCCTTCATACTTTATATCTGTTTCTGCAGTAAAGATTGCATCAGAAGAATATTTTCCCGATAATTTCCGCCCCTCTACATCATTTATAATTCCCCGTTCGGGCCTTTTTATTAACTCATAAAGCGAAAGAGAAGTGCCGTTAATTTGAGTTTTTAATTTTTTGCACCCCAATTTTAATTCCGAAACCTCATTGTCAAATTGCTCTTGGATTTTAAGTTGTTTATTAGATACAATCCCTGCATTATAGCCCTTGGCGGTGAGGCGGCTACCAGCATTATCTGAGCGGAGGGAAAGACGATGTTCAGCGCTTGAGGTAAACATTCTATATGGCTCGTGTATGTCTTTGGTAATGAGATCGTCAATGAGAACCCCGATGTATGCTTCATGCCGGCCTAAAACAAATGGATCGCCGCCCATTGTTTTAATAGCGGCGTTTGCACCGGCGATAAGGCCCTGTGAGGCCGCCTCTTCATAGCCGGAGGTTCCGTTTAACTGACCTGCAAAATACAAACCATCGATGCGTTTTGTTTCCAGCGTAGATTTTAACTGTGAAGTTGGAAAATAATCGTATTCGATTGCATAGCCGGGCCTGATAAATTCCACATTACGAAGCGCTGGAATCTGGCGCAACGCATTTAATTGAACATTAGCAGGCATGCTTGTTGAAAAACCATTTACATATATTTGGTTAGAGCCTCTCCATTCCGGCTCAAGAAATAATTGATGGCTCTGCCTGGATTTAAAACGCACAATTTTATCTTCAATGCTTGGACAGTATCTGGGGCCAGCCCCCGAAATTTTACCGGAATACATGGCAGACTTTGATAAATTGTCTTCAAGCAATTCATGCACAGCTTTATTTGTATCAACAATGTAGCAGGGAATGTTTTCAGGCGCAAATGGACGCTTTGTTAAAACAGAAAATGGACGGGGATTTACATCGCCATGGGCCAATGCAGCCAAATCCCAATCTACGGATTCAGACAGCAATCTGGGTGGCGTTCCTGTTTTTAATCGCGACATGGTAAAGCCATGATTAACAATACTATGGGTAAGCCCCACAGAAGGCCTTTCTCCGATTCTTCCTGCCGGGTATTGAGCATTGCCTATATGAATAATTCCATTTAAAAAAGTGCCGGAGCAGACAACTATAGCGTTGGTGTTGATACGGGAACCGTCCCGGAGAATGGCAGTGGTAATTCTAAGGTTATCAACACTAAAATCAACAACTTCACCTTCAACTAATTGAATGTTTTTATGACTGATTAAACATTCACTAACGAAGTGCGGATATTGATGTTTATCAATTTGAGCCCTTAATGACCAAACTGCCCGGCCCTTGGATTTGTTTAGAGTTTTAAATTGAATCCCACAGATATCAGCTGCCCTGCCCATTATTCCTCCCAGCGCATCAATTTCCTTTACAAGGTGACCTTTCCCAAGACCGCCTATAGCTGGATTGCAGCTTAATCTGGCAACGGCATTAGTATCCATAGTAACTATAATTACTTTAACACCAATATTAGCAGCCGCCCAGGCGGCTTCAATACCAGCGTGACCACAGCCGGCAATTACTATGGTGGGTTGAGACTTCATTTTCCTATACAAAACTCACTAAAAACGGTTTCCATTATATTTTCATTAGGTATTTCCCCAACAATATCCTGAACACACACTATAAACTGCCTTAGCGTTGATGCCACAATATCTGTACCTATGTTTTCACTGGTTTGTTTCAGGGCCTCGCTTAGAACCCCATGTGCATCCCCTAAAAGTGTTCTTTGCCTGCGCGTAGTCATTACAGCAAAAGAGTTATTTTCAGAACGCTCTGTAACTTTTGTACAATATGTTGACAGATGTGTTAATAAGTCTTTAATTCCAAGCTGTGTTTTAGAAGAGACACGAACAACACCGTTAGACTGTGAAACCTGTTGATCTATATCGCATTTGGAGCGAATTAAAATAACAGGAATTTTCATATGATCAGCTTGAATAAGGGTAGGGTCATCTTCATCAACCAATAGACACAGGTCAGCCTTATCCAGCTCAGATTTTGTTTTTGCAATTCCCAAATTATCCAGATAATCACCTGATTCCCACATGCCTGCTGTGTCTATCAAACAAACAGGGAGTCCTTCCAGCTCTATCCACGCTTCCACTGTATCTCTGGTTGTACCAGGAGTAGAAGATACAATCGCCCTGTCATATCCCAATAAGGCATTAAACAGACTGGACTTTCCAGAATTTGGTTTGCCAAACAATACAACGCGTACTCCGGAAAAAATCTGCCTGCCAAAAGAGGATGCATTTACGATAGCAGAAACTTCGTTGCGAAGGAGTTTAATTCTGCTTGCAATCTCATCCAGGGAGGTGGCATCAATTTCTTCCTCAGAAAAATTCAGTTCATTTTCAAGAACAGCCAGAAGGTCTATAACCTGAGATTTGATGTTCATCAATTGCCGTGACACCCTGCCGTCTAAGTGATATAAACCCACCTTCGTTGAGTATGTAGATTTTGAAGCAATAAGAGATGCAACAGCCTCTGCTTGAAGTAAGTCCATTTTACCGTTCATATAAGCCCTAAAGGAAAATTCTCCCGGTTTAGCCAGCCTTGCTCCACCATCTAAAATAGCTGCTATTATATTGTTTTGTACCACCTCGCCGCCATGACAGGAAATTTCAATCATATCTTCCCCTGTGAAGCTTTTTGGTGATTTAAAATAGGTAGCCACCACCTCATCTAATACCTCGCCAGTTTCGGGATGATGCAGTTTGCAAAAAGCAGCAAATCTGATTTTGGGAGAAGTCTTGGTTAGTTGCTTATAAAAAGGGACTAAGCTTTCACCGGAAATACGCAACACAGACAACGCCCCGACTCCGGGAGGCGTTGCCAAAGCAACAATAGTTTCTTGATCGTAAGGAACCATTCCACTGACACACTATTTCGCTGTGATTTTATTCCGAATGCTGCGTTGCTGGAAGAAGCTTAAAATATTATAAGTTGTATAATACAAGTTTAGGCCGGAAGGGAAGGTATTAAACAATAATATGAAAAATCCGTTCATGAAATACATGATAGGCTTCTGACTCTTGTCCATAGTTGCAGACGACATGCGCATAGTCAATAATAGCGTTCCGCCCATAATGAGGGGCAGAATAGCCACACCATCACCATAGATTGGTATTGAAAAGGGAAGGTTAAAAATGATATCCGGTTTAGATAGATCAGATATCCACAGCACAAAGGGAGCGCCGCGAAACTCAATAGTGGTTCTGAACACAATAAACAATGCCCATAGCAAAGGCATCTGCAACAAAATGGGCAGACACCCGCCCAGTGGATTTACACCATGCTTCTTGTAAAGCCCCATCATTTCTTTATTTAGCCGTTGTGGATCTGCCTTATACTTTGCCTGCAAGGCTTTAATTTCCGGCTGGATTTTCTGCATGTTTTGACTGGATTCAAAGGACTTCTTAGTCAGGGGGCCGGTAATTAATCTAACAAGAACAGCAAATAAGAGCAGCACTAATCCATAATTTAATTTCAGGGCATTATGCATAAATTTTAATACCCAGAGAACACCCTTGCTAATGGGCTGAATGAGAGAATATCCCCAGTTCATAGTCTCATCTAAGGTAGAGCCGGTAGCGGAGAGATGGTCAACATCCAAGGGCCCCAAGTATAGTTGGGCTGTGATTTTGTTTACATCGTATGGATACCCAATAGAAGCATTATAGGCAGGTGTGTGGCTTCGGCTGCCGAAGGTAACATTTTCCTCGGAAAGTGCAGCATATTTTCCAGGACTGTCCACTAATAATGCTGATATGAAATATTTAGTTCTTACTGCAGCCCATTCAGTATGACCATTATAGACGGACCGAAGAATATTCTCATCAAAGTTAGTGGTTTGTACATCTTCAAGCTCTTTAGCCTGACTGATGATGCCGGAACCGTATTGTACATCCTCATCCGTTTTTTCTTCCGTTGGCCTCAGTCCGCCATGCCACATGATTTCAAGATTATTGGAATATTCCAAATCGTTATCATTAATCTTAAATTGATGCAGGCTTACAAATTCGTCTGCCGAAACCTTCAGGCTTTTATCTATGAGTACGCTTCCGTCATTCCCTGAAAGATAATAATGTAGGGTGGCGGCTTCCCCTGGGCCAAGCCATAGCGTATCAGAATAATTGCTGCTGTTTCTAAGAGAAAAAGACTGATTAAAAAAGGAGTACTCATCCGTTTTATTATCAAAAAACGCCAAACAAGGCCGGCAATGGTTTTCATCAGGTAAAATTATGGAAACAGGAATGTCTTTGGAAAAATTTCCATCCTCATCATAGCCGCCCATATATTTTAGTTTTCCGGAATTTTCACCTCTTAAAATATAGTGCTTTATGCTGCCACCGGAATGACTAGATATGGTGGCCATGTATAAGGGGGTTACAATGGTGATTTCGTGACCAGACCCCTGCATTGTAAGGTCGGCAACAGGAGTAGTGCTTTCATTGTGTATAGCAGGTTCAGCCTGTTTTTCTTTGAATGGGTCTGATTCATCCGGGATTAATGCTTCTTCCCGAGCTTCATCCGGCGCTGTTTCATATCCCAACCACTCCAAATAAAAGGGCTGTAGAATAATAATAATAAAAATAAGCAGTCCGGCTAAAATATAGCGCATAGTATCATTCATGGTACGGGGTCAAATCCTGTTTTATGATAGAAGGGGTGACATTTTAAAATTCTACGCAGAGAGAGCGAAAAGCCTCTCAAGACGCCATGCTTTTCCAGAGCCTGAATTGAATAGGATGAGCAGGTAGGCGTAAACCTACAGGCATCTGGCAGAAACGCAGATATCATTAAGCGATACGCCTTAATGATAAGAATCAAAATAGATTTAATGGGAGAGCTTAGTTTCAAGCTGCAGAAATGCTTTTTCTATTTCTGAATAGGATACTTGAGATGTCAAAGGCCGAACCACTAAAGAGATGTTTAAAGAGGATTGCTTTGCGTATTGGTGAAAAGCGGCTCTACAGCGACGGCGAAACAGGTTGCGCCGCACAGCATTTCCGTATTTTCTGGATACCATAAACCCTATACCTGGCTTGTCAGAATTTACATACCTAAATAATAAATCCCCGAATTTCAGGGATTTAGAAGTCTTCAGGTTATGTTTAATTTCTTCAGAAGAAAGGGAAAGCTTCAATTAAGCGGAAATTTGGCTACGACCCTTTTTTCTGCGGCGGGCAAGCACAGCACGACCAGACTTGGTACTCATACGCTTCATGAAACCGTGCTTATTTTTTCTCTTTCTATTACTGAATCGAATTGTAGTTTTCATTATTGGCCTTTTTTAAACTTATCGAGCAGAGAAATTTACGGATATTCTTTCTGAAAAACCCAAACTATTCCGGCCAGGAAGCACTAACATCTGTAGTTATTCCACCTCTGGCGTTAAATTTACCAAGAACCTGAATTCTTCGCGGATTGGCAGCCTCCCTGAAATCATCAAGAATTCTATTGGTTACAGACTCATGAAATATTCCCATATTCCTGTATTGCTGGATATATAATTTCAATGATTTCAATTCTACAATTTGTTTATGGGGAGTATAGGTGATTTCTATAAGGGCATAGTCCGGCTGGCCAGTTCGAGGACAGACACAGGTAAACTCAGGAATAGAGATTTTTACCTCATATTCTCTTTCCGGATACTGATTGTCAACAGTTTCCAGATCCTTTGCTGATGGAGCGTTCTTCATCCGTTATTAGGCTCTAACATTGCTTCTTTTATGGTGGCAACCCGGTGATAAAAATTTTCTTTTGTTGCTGACATCAAAGCCTCTACACTAAATCCTTCCACACAAAAAGAGGCCATAGCCGAGCCAAAAACAACAGCGTCAAGAAAATCAGGATTAGCATGTAAAGACAGGTATGCCATAAACCCTCCTGCAAAGGAATCGCCTGCGCCTGTTGGATCTATGACTTTATCAACGGGGTAAACGGGAACAGAGAGCCTATAGTCTCCCTGAGCCAGATAAGCGCCATCAGCTCCCTGTTTAATAACCACAATTTCAGGACCTGCATCTAACAGTGCCGTGGCTGCAGCTCCAATATCCGATTTGCCTGTAACCTGCTCTGCTTCCTCATGATTGATAAGCAGAATTTGAGCCAACCCAAAAACTTCTCTTAATTTTTCAGGAAAGAGATCAATCCATAAATTCATAGTATCCATTACAATATACTCTGCGGTGGAAGTCTCACAAGCAACATTAGATTGTAAATCCGGCTGGATATTCCCCAAAAAGACAAGAGGTGTAGATTTATCTGTCTCATTGATTTCAGGTTGAAAATTTTCAAACACTCCCAATTCAGTAAACAGGGTATCCCTGGTAGAATAATCGGGGCTGTATCTGCCTCCCCAGCGAAAAGTTACACCATTCTGGCGCAATACGTTGTCTGTGTTGATGGAGCGGGATTGAAACAAATCCCACCCCGCCTGTGGAAAATCATTTCCTACCACACCAACAAGTTTTACGGGAGCCAGTAGTCCTGCAGCAGCAGCAAAATATGTGGCGGACCCTCCTAATATTTCATTGCGGTTCCCATGTACGGTTTCCAGTGTATCCAGGGCAATTGAGCCCACAGCTAAGATAGGTTTATATATATTCATAAGGGCGGAAATATTAGATCATTTAACAGTCTTTTTCCAATATGGAAATCTTCCTAAATTTCTCAAGATGGGGTATTTAGAATTCTGTTCAAATTGCGGGGCGAAAAATAGTTTTGGTAACATTGACGGTGGTAAACGCTACCATTGTCAGGATTGTGACAGCATCCACTATGAGAATCCTAAACCAACTGCTACACTCATTTGTCCCAAAGAGGGAAGCCTGTTGTTGGTAAAGCGTGCCGCAGAACCGGGAAAGGGCCTGTGGGGACTGCCCGGCGGATTTATTGAAAGAGGTGAAACTCTCATTGAAGGTGCAAAAAGAGAATTGTATGAAGAAACAAGACTGGTTGGAAATTCTTGTAAAATTCTTGGAACCTGCAGCCATTTCAACACCATTTTCGGAGATATACTTCTGATTGGAATGGAAGTACATATTACCCACTGGGAAGACATGGCGCCGGGGGATGATGCTTCTGCTGCAGAATTATTTTCCCTTGAAAATCTGCCGCGCCTTGCATTCCCCTGTCATCAGAAAATAGTAGAGATGTATTTAGCCAAATCAAAGGGTGAATAATGGAAAATAAAAAGTATATATTAGTGATTCACGGCCCTAATATGAATTTAATTGGTCTTCGAAAAAAGGGGATTACGCTGGACAAATTAAACAATTATCTGCGAAAATTAATCCGGGAAAAGCACCAAATGGTGAAGATTTTTCAGATGAATGACGAGAACAAAGCGGTGGCAATTTTACAAAGATATAGAAATCAGACAAAAGGGGTCATATTGTTTCCTGGCCCATGGCAGCAATGCGGATATGTATTAAAAGATACACTGGAACTTATAAATCTGACTTTTGTGACAATATCATCCGGGGAGAAAGTTCAATTATTAAAGGGGAGGGAAAGCATTGAGGAAGAAGACCTTTATAAGAGCTGCAAAAAGGCCGTCACCTTGTTAGCGGATATGCAATAAATCGGGTAGTTCAGCAACAGAAGAAATGATATAGCGGGGTACGATCTTTGAACAATCTACAGTCTCTTGTCTGAACTTGCCAGTCTTAACCAGAACGGATTTCATCCCCACAGAGTTAGCTCCTCCAATATCACCGTCTAAATCATCACCCACCATATACATTTCCTCAGGAGGTAAACTCCAATTTTGAACAGCCAACCTAAATAAATGCGGGGAAGGCTTGCCTATAATCGCAGCCTTTTTCTCCGAGGCAAACTCCAAAGCAGACACAAAAGGACCCACATCCAGGGTTAACCCAGAACCGGAGTGCCAATATTTATTTTTATGCAGGGCAATTAGCTCAGCGCCTCCCAATAAATTCTGAAAAATCTCATTCAGAAGCTCAAAGGTAAACCCTGCCCCCATATCTCCCAGAATAACAGCTTCCGGATTTTCTTTTGTCAAGGTAAATTCGGTAAAATCATCTTCCATTTCTCTGTCAGGAACAACTAAACGGATACGAGTATAAGTTTTAGATCTGCAATAAGCAATTGCAGCATGAGGAACAGCAAAAACCTGATCAAGCTGCACAGGCAATCCCATATCTACCAATTTCTTCAAAAGATTTTGCTGTGTCATCCGCGTCGTATTGGTGATAAAACGGAATGGGATACCTTGTTTTTGTAAAAGCGATATAGTGTCCAAAGCACCCGGAATTAATTGGCTGCCCTGGTAGATGACTCCATCCAGATCAAAGAGAACAGCTGTTTTCATGTTTCCCTTTTTCCTGCTGTGTAAACACCTTCATATACAATTCGTGCAGCACCTTTGCACCAGGCATTCTGCCAGTCATCGTCAAACTCAAAGTGCAAGTCACCTCCTGGAGAACGGGTGGTTACCGGGGATGAAACTTTCTTGTTTTTAGACAGATGATACACCACTGCTGTTGACCCGGAAGAGCAAGATTGCATTAAGGATTCAACCCCCTTTTCATAGGTACGCACTTCAAGTTCATTATCAGATAACAGAGAGTAAAAATTTACATTTATACCCCGTGGTTGAAAAAAGGAGTGGAAGCGGATGCGGCGACCTTTTTCTACTACAAATTCGTTGGTAAGATTTTGAGACTCACACACGAAGTGTGGAGCACCACTGTCTATATGAAATCCCGGAATATCTTCGGGAGTAAGCAATTCAGACCTATATTCCGGGCGTGTCATCTGCATGGAAACGGTGCCATCATCGTGAATGCGCGTAATGTGACTGCCCGCCCCGGTTTCAAACCTGGTCTCAGTTTGTGAATCGGATAGTTGCTGCATTACCTTGGCTGCACAGCGTGATCCGTTTGCACAAAAAGTTTCCCAGGATCCGTCTGCATTATAATAATCTAACTTAAAATCGTAAAAGTCAGAATCAGAAATGATGAAAAGTCCGTCAGCTCCGATTCCTGTTTGCCGTCTGCACATTTTGGCAATTAGCACCTCCTTATTTTTTACTTCCAAAAAATCATTGGAAAAAACGAAAATAAAATCATTTCCATTTGCCTCGCATTTATAAAAAGGTATGTTCACTTTGGAGATTTTCTACTGTGAGTCTGCTAAAAATTAATGCTGATATTCATGATTTCCCATAAATAATCAGCCGATACACTATAAAAAGGTCTTTAATTTTAATCCAATTTAATAAGGTTAAAAATGGAGTTTTCTAAATCATATATCATTAAAAGTTCCTGGGACATTGTAAAATCAAATCTGAGCCTTCTCATATTAGCCATACTTCTCATTTTTGGCATCAACCTTTCTCTGGGCATGATTCAGGACCGGCTGTTAGAAGATTTATCTTTTCAGTCTATTGTTTTTTCTGTGGCAGCTTATCTATTTCAAATGGGACTTAATTTGGGAGTCATCCGCATCTGCCTGAATTTGCTGTTTAAAAAGGAAAGTGGAATTAATCAAATATTTGGTAGCTTTCACCTGCTGATTCCCTATCTTTTGTCTAGTATCGTTTTTCTGTTTATTCTGGCAGTGGTTGTATCACCTGGAGTAATCATTTTATTGTTTTCAATAACCGGCGATATTAATTCATTGTCCAGCTTCGAATCCTTTTCCGGGCCCGCATTTATCTTCATGCTTTTACTCATCGTTGTTCCTGCGGTGTATGTTTCTATCAGGCTGCAGTACTACGACTATTTTCTGGTGGATGAAGAATGCCATTTTTTTGAGGCAATTCAAAAATCTGCAACTATCACAAAAGGATATGTGATGGAGTTATTCCTGCTTGGAGCAACCATTGCTATTATTATTTTACTTTCTATAATTCCCCTGGGTGCGGGACTGGTTATTTCCATTCCTCTGGCGGCAATGGTGAACACTTTTGTGTATAACCTTCTGAAAAACGCTGCTTAGATATGGAGCAGTTCTCCATTCATCTCTGAGCTTATAAAACCTTCAATCGTCTGGGCGATTTTTTCCCGCGTCACCCAATTGGAATGATCTGCATCAGGCATTTGTTTGCGATTCGCCGGGGTGTCAATAATACTGGGTAGGATGGCATTGCAGGTAATTCCGTTACCATTTTCCAGGGCGATGGTTTTTGTCAACATGTGTACAGCTGTTTTGCTTGCACAATAAGGGCCCGCAAGGGGCATACCATTAACAGCAGTCTGCGCCCCCATGTTCACAATTCTTCCCCACCCGGCTTTTCGCATTCTCGGTAAGATTTGCTGGCAGCAATTCAAAGCAGTCATAAAATTTGTATTATACATGAAATTCCAGTCATCATGACCTTCCTCTACTTTGTTACCCATCATGAAACCCCCGACAATGTTCAACCAGGCGTGAATCTCCCCTGCTTCATTGTTCACCCAGTTAATAGCTCCGTCAATGGAATAATGATCCAATGGATCCATTTCAATGATAGTGGAGTTTGAAGATTTTTCAAAATTAGTTCCAAGCTGGCGCACCGTCCCCGCCACAAAGGCAGCTCTTTTGGTGAAATATTCCAAAAGCACGGAGGCAACAGCCCCGTTAGCCCCAGTTATAACCATGTTAATTTCGTTAATGTGCATATTCACCTCCTGATAATTCTCTGATTTCTTTTTCAATAAGTGATTTCAATCCATCAACTCCCAATGTCTCATAAGCAGAGGGATCTGTTGGATTACCTATATTTATTTCAATTTTACGCGGATTCATCCACCAGCGGTCCTTCGGTTTGAACTCAAAAGCCCCCTGAACACCTACGGGCACAATCGGTGCTTTTGCATTTATTGCCATGTGGAACCCTCCCTTTTTAAATTCCCCTAACTTGCCATCAAGGGTTCGGGTACCCTCAGGCAAAATTCCAATATGTATATTCTGCGCAAGGACTTCTTCGGCCCTTTTGATACTGGCAATGGCAGCACTGCGGTTTTTTCGTTCAATAGGTATGGCCTGAATTCGTCGAATCAGCATGGAAAATATGGGAATTTTAAAATTTTCAACGGCAGTGATGCCGGAATAAAAGCCAATTGGAATTAGAGGAAAAATAAATACATCTAAAAAACTGGAATGATTCATCATAATGATATAAGTACCCTCTGTTGGAAACTTCCCACTATATTTCGGCCAAATACAAAGGGACAGCATCATAACTCTGCAGCATAATTTATCCAACTTATAAAAAAGCGGCAGATACAGAAGGCCTGTTAAAACGAGCAGAAATGCGATGACCACAAAGGTAATAAAACCGGCGAGATATAACACAGGCGACAACAGCTTATACTTTAACATAATTCCTCCTTGGCAAAGGCATGTTGAAATAGCTTGTGATTAGCCTTAGGAAAAGGCAGCATGGAGATATCTTCAGGCTCAATCCATCGCCAGTCACTGCATTGATAGCATCGAGGCTCTCCGGATATATACTTACAATGATAGGCATCCATAATAATGGAAAAATGGGTATAAGAATGTTTAATCTGTTTTATAAATTCCGTTGTTTGAACCACAACCCCTAATTCTTCCTGCACTTCCCGAACAATGCAATTTTCTGCTGTTTCGCCAGGGAGCAATTTTCCACCGGGGAATTCCCAAAGACCCCCCAGCAATCCCTCTTCTTTGCGCCTTGAAATAAGAATATCCCCATCCCGCCAAATGACTCCGACTGCAATTTTATAAACAGGCTTTAGCGGTTTAGCATTCTTTTTGGGAAAAGCATGAGTTAAATTTTTTGCATAAGCTTTACAGCAAATATTTAGTGGACAAATGTCACATTTAGGGTTTCGGTTTGTGCAGATCACTCTGCCTAAATCCATCATAGCCTGATTAAAATCACCCGCCCGATTTTTGGGGATTATCTCTGACAATAAACTTGCCACTTTACCCGTGAGGGTTGATACGGGAGCAGAGAGTAAATGTAAGCGACTGACTATGCGCAGCACATTGGCGTCAACGGCAGGAAGGGGGTGGTGAAATGCAATAGACATTACCGCCGCTGCAGAATAGGGACCTATGCCGGGAAGAGAGGAAATAGCCTCAATATTATTTGGAATTTCTCCGGAAAATTTTTCACATATAATTTGGCAGGATTTGTGGAAATTTCTTGCTCTACTGTAATAGCCTAAGCCTTCCCATTGCTTTAATATGTGATCTAAGGGGGCTTGAGCAACATCCTTTATGGTTGGAAAAGCTTGAATCCAACGCTGAAAATAAGGAATCACAGTATTTACCTGGGTTTGTTGCAACATGACCTCAGACAAAAAAATATGGTAAGCATTTGCTGAGTTTCTCCAGGGCAGACTGATTTTTTCACTATCATACCATTTCAACAGATTAGATGATAATTGCCGTTTCATTTCATTTCCTCTGAAATACAATCCAATGACCAGTTCAACTTTTCCAGAACTTCAACCAAGGCATTTTGAATATCTAAATCTAATTTATCTGCTATAGCAAGACTGGTTTCATTCAACAGCATCTCCAACCGGGTGATTGTTTCTTCACCTGAAGGGGTGATGAATGCTTTATAAATGCGTTTGTCATAGGCATCGCCCTGACGAAAGACCAGTTCTGCTATTTCCAATTTTTGAATGTTTCTGGTGAGAGTACTGTTATCCAGGCCTAATTTGGTAGCCAATTCAGACATGGGCATTCCATCGGGGGGGATTGACAGGAGAAGGTATGCTTGTGAGGTGGTAAGATTGAGCCGGGAGGCTGAGCGGCGTACAACGCCGTTAAAATGAGTGGATAAATCTGTTAGAAGTTCAGTGAGATTCATTATTGTATATTACAACATTATAGAGTCTCCTGCAACAATTCTTCAATAAACGGAAGGGAGATATCATCTAAATGCTCAACAATTCGGTGAGCAATTGATAATTCTTCTTTGGGAATAGAGCCGGTTTTGGCAATAACATGACACCCTGCAGCCAGAGCAGATTTAATACCATGGAGAGAGTCCTCAACCACTATAGCATTTTCAGGAAAAACCGACAATCTTTCCAGCATTGCCTGATAGGGTTCCGGGTGGGGCTTATTGTTCTCAGTATCATCACCGGAAATGATTTGGCTGAAATACTTGTCCAGTCCAATTAGCCCGGTGACCCAATCAAGATTATGACGGGGAGAGGCTGTTACTAATCCGGTTTTATAACAACTGATAACTCTTTTGTGGAGAGATTTAAATCCCTGCATAAAGGCAAGATGCTGTAAAAACTCATCCCGAACATAATGTCTGCCTTTGTTGATAAAAATTTCTCGAGCCTCAGTAATGCCATAGCGATCCATGCTTAAATCAAAAAAGGTCTGCTCGGAGCATCCACGAAATAAGGACCAATCCTCTTCAGGAATTTCAACACCATATTCCCCAAATAATCTGATTTCTGCTTTGGTATAAAGGGGTTCCGTATCAATAATAACCCCGTCCATATCAAAAATAACTGCTGAGGTAAATGCTTCCATTAGAGTGAATATAATAATTTACAATGATTCATGTATAATACAAGTAATGTCTCTCTCTCTTTTTTACCGATACCGTGCCCTACCACAGCCTGATGATCCATATTTAAAGGGGGCATGGCCACCCATTTTCCCTGTATAGGATTGCCATTAAAAAGAGGCATTTTGTTATCTCCTATTTGGGTCATGGAGACTGTATTGCACACCCCATCATTTTCAAACCAGGTGCTGTCCGGAGCATTGTTATCACTACCTATAAGCAGAGTGGTGGGCCATAAATGAAAAGAGGAAGTAGAATCCGGCTTGTGAGTGCTTTTGCTTTTTCTTTTAACCGAAGAAAAAGTGGGGATAGAAAAATAATACCTCTCTGCATTGGGTGTATACATGGCGTTAAACTCAGCAGCACCAGAAATGGACAAGTCCCAGGAGCAAAGGTTTTTTTGGTTTTTGAGAGGTGAGTTAAATATACGGCGGTAATAATCCCTGATAGACTCTCCTTCACTTCTCTCTAAACCCCAATGTTCAAGATCGAAGTGGTAGATTTTGTTTATGGTTTGGTTATCAATGCCTCCCAGCCAGGGAGCGAGTCCCAACGCAAAAGGAAAAACATCTAACATAAGGGGCACAAGCGTACTTCCGTTATGGGGAGTAGAAATGGTTGTTATAGATTTTATCCACCCATTATGCTGTTGTGATAACAAGGGAGAATATTCGCCAACGAATACAGAATCCAGCAATACTTCTAACATTTTTGCCGTCAACCCTCCCTGGCTGTGACCAATTATATGTACAGGATGGTCTGCGCTCCATTCAGGGTAGAGACCTTCGTAGTTTTTGCCCGGAGGTTTCTGAATGATGCCTGTAGCCTCAGCTTCAACTTTTCCATAATCAATCTGCCCTCCCTTAATCTGATAAAACGCCTCTATTGCCCTATGCCAGTTGGGAGAAACAGGCCCCATAGATACAGTATACACTTTGTAGCCGGATTTTTCCAATTCCGCTTCCATGTCCGTTTTACCGCCCCAATAATAGTAGCTCCCCATCTCATCTCTGCCCCAGCCTAAAAATCCATGCATGAGGACAATAGGGTATTGATTTTCTGCATAAATTGTGCAGCAGAGAAGAATTGTACAAATAAGTTTCTGCAAAACTATTTCAGTGTTCTAATTCTCTCAAGAACAGGCGGGTGTGAAAAATTTAAAAATACCGTTAAAGGGTGGGGGGTAAGATTTCCAAGATTATTAACGGTAAGCTTTTTCAGCCCTGATATTAATTCTTTACCGCTGCCTGTATTTTCTCTGGCGAAATTATCAGCTTCAAATTCGTTTTTTCTGGAAATATAATTATTAACTATGGATAATCCCATTTGCAACGGAGAATAAAGCAGACTGAAAAACATGAGACTGCCATAAACAGAAAGTGATTCCATTTGAAATGCCTGGAATAGTTTTACATTATTTATAAAAAGCGAAAACATAAACAGCATAAAACCAGTCTGAATTATTGAGATAATAATTCCCTGTATTATGTGCCCCTTTTTATAATGTCCGATTTCATGCGCTACAATGGCCAGCAACTCTTTATTGGAATGTTCTGCTATCAGGGTGTCATAGAGAGCAATACGCTTTTTCTTTCCGATACCACTGAAATAGGCATTTGCTTTAGAGCTTCGCAGCGAACCGTCCATTACATCAATGCGCTCTACGGGAAAATCAACCTTTTTAGCAAATCTGGTGATTTCATTTCGAAGATCACCTTTTTCAAGAGGAGTAAAGCGGTTAAACAGAGGCGCTATGAAGGCGGTAAACAAAGGCTGCAATATTACAGAAAATGCTGCCAGAACCACCCAAACCAACAGCCAGGCATATTCACCCATGTTTTCAAATAAAGACAACACCAAAGACAGAACGCCTCCCCCAAGTATTAGCAAAAGAGCATAAGACTTAAGTTTGTCCACCAGATAGGTATTAGGGGTCGTTTTATTAAACCCAAATCTTTCTTCAATTACAAAGGTGTGATAAACAGAGAAGGGCGTGGACAATATATCCTGAAGCAGGAATAAAATACCGAAAAATATTAAGCCATTTACAAGAGGAGAAAAACCAAAGCTTCTGATATAGATATCTACAAAATTAAACCCCCCAATAAAGATCACAACCAATAATACCAGCAAGTTAATAAAAGAAGTCATGATGGAAAATCGTGTGTTTACTTTTAAATATTCCTGAGAGTTTACATATTTTTTTCTACTGTAGAATCCTTCAAACTCAGAAGGTAAGCTAGTCTTTAAGTTTTTTACATCCATCCATCCTGAGATTGTATTTAATAAAAACTCTACCAGGAGTGCTGACACAATAATAATTAGATATATGTTCATTTATGGGCTGTTGTTTCTTTAGCCGAAAGAATAGTGCTTCCGCACAGCCTTGGTGACTTTCCAGCGGCATTTCAAGCCCTTGGGAAATACAACAAAGTCACCGGCACCAAATTGCACACTTCCCAGTTCAGATTCCAATTCCACCTCTCCCTCAAGCAGTAAACAGGACTCCTTTTCATCATATTCCCAATCAAATTCAGATACTTCACATGTCCAGATGGGCCAAGAGAACACATCCCGCTCTTCGATTTGTTTATCTGTAAGCTGAGAAATTGTAATATTCAAAAATTAAAATATTTTAATAAGAACAATAAGATTAACTAACAATGAGAAATATTTTAAATAAGAACCTGTTGCCGCATCTTTAGGGGTTGCCATAGACAGGGTCATCTTTTCCTCTTCCCAAGCCGTCAAAGATCCATCAATAAATGTAAATTTTAGCAAAGTAACTCTTTCGCCACTATTTACCCTGCTATCAGAATTAAATTTTCCTTCATATAATTTATAGCGTTTAATATGATAATTATAAAATACATAATCTGTATTATTATATTCAGTATCTGCAAGAATTAAAATTGGCTCACCCAAGGTACTAATCACACTATCTATGCCCATTCCAATTTTTATATTTGAGACATCATTATATTCAATCCATGACTCTGATGAATTTAGTCCAGAAGAGCATCCCCCAATAAAAAGGCTAAATAGAAAACAAATTAAATTTTTATACATATTTTGACACCTAAATCAATTTTTGTTTTATTTTTACATTCATACTCATAATCATTTGCCGTATACTATCATCTTCCAAGTCTCGCCCTGTGGAGGTTATTGACATGGCCATTTTGCAACTTTCCATTAATCCAGTTGTAATATTAAATCGTATATTTCCTTTAACAGATGTGGAAATGGTCATCTCTATAGATTTATCCTGACTATCGCCTACACCATTTATCTCCAAGCTGTTATCTAGCTTTATGTAGGCAATTTTATTCCCCCTTTTTTCTTTAATTTTTTTTAGATGATATGTAATCTTCGACTTTTTTGTGCCTTCAAATTCCTCAAAAGAAAAAGTTTTTCCAGTTTGCTCTCCCTCTTCTTCTATTGTCCAAACATCACCGACATATCTAATACTATCAGAACCAAAAGGATATAAAAGATTACCACCCTGTACACCTGAAATAAGGGAGCTTATTTCATCGTTCTCCACCATTTCCATCATTTCTATAGAAACTTCATCATTTCCAACAATAGATGTTAGCTCTCCCGTAACGGAATCATACGTCATGGTATAAGATGTGCCGTTTTGTTTTTGTGCTTCATGGTTGGGCTTAACCTTATCATCAACGCGATTTGTTGCAATCACTCTTGACCATGACAGCTTAGATATTATTTCATTTTGATTTTCCTTTGGAGGCATAAATTCATGGGTCTGCCTGCCAGAAAAATTCATTAAAAAATCCCAAGGCCCAAAACTTATTTCAAAAATACTCTCTACGTCTTGATAATAATCTTGAGTAGAATTATTAATAAATCGATACCCATCCCCATCATTAGAAAGCGCAAAAGACAGGGCAGATATAAATAGCCAATATTTAATTTGTTT
>JASLLI010000018.1 GCA_030747125.1 Fidelibacterota bacterium
TGAAACTTTTCTGCCCTCTTATGATTTTGTAAACTCCCAGGCTGCTATTGAGAAAGTGGTGGGAGATGCCGTTTTCTGGATTGAGGAATATGGTTTTGACGGCTTCCGGCAAGATGCCACCAAACATGTTCCCCACAGCTTCTGGAAATCTTTACGAAATGGACTGGACAAAAATTTTCCAAATGAAGATCTTTTCCAAATAGGAGAAACATTTGGCAGTGATGAGCTTATTTCCTCCTTTGTAAATCCCGGTGAGTTGGACTCTCAATTCAATTTTTCCCTGTACTATTTACTGCGAAATCATTTAATAAAGGAGGACATTGATTTTAACAGTATGCATGAAGGTATCAGAGATAATCTGCAACGGTATAATCCGCTAAATCTCATGGGGAATATCACCAGCAGCCATGACCAGGTACGCTTCATTGCTCTTGCTGATGGCCAGATTGGTTTAAATGAAAATTCCACAGAGCGGGCATACCATAATCCTCCGGGGGCAGTGAATGATATAAACAGCTATGAAAAGTTGTTCATGTTTATGGCTATGAATATGGCATTACCGGGTGTACCCGTTGTTTATTATGGAGAGGAAATTGGAATGACGGGAGCTGGAGACCCGGATAATCGCAGAATGATGAGGTTTAGAGAAGCATTAACAGAGAAAGAACTTTCCTTACTACTAAAAATGCGAAAACTCATTTCACTGAGGACTCATTATCCATCGTTTGCATTAGGAGACTGGAGTGTTTATTACAATATACACATTGTTGGTTGGCTGAAATCCTATTTTGATGAAAAAGTGATTCTTTTATTTAATCCTACATCAGAATTTCAAAATGAAACTATTTCAATTTATTATGGTGATTTACTCACCTCCTTATTGGATAATGAGTTAGTACCTATAAATGGTGGTAGCGTGAATGCGGAATTAGCTCCCTATGAGACCAAAATATTTTTGGTAGAATAAAATTGATACAATACATTTTGACTCTGGATATTGGCGGAACCACTTTTTCCACTTATCTGTTTGATCAAAAATTAGAGAAAATCTCTTCTTCGGAAATCAATCTGGTTTCGGATTACATTGATAAAAATGCCTTATTAGATGGTTTTGCACACCAGGCTGATAAACTTCTACAGTCAAATAGTATTGCTCCCAATCAGGTTTTGGGAATAGGTGTATCTGCTCCGGGTCCTCTCATTGCATCAGAGGGAAAGATCTTAGAGACTCCCAATTTAACATTGCTGCAACATACCAATCTTTCTGGTGAATTGGAGGAGAGATTAGGAGTTCCGGTGAAAATTGAAAATGATGCTAATCTATTTGCCTGGGGAGAGTGGCAAAAAAATCATCCGCAATCAAAAGTAATGGCAGCACTCACCCTTGGTTCCGGGTTAGGCGTTGGTATAGTGTATGGTGGCAGGCTCTTCACAGGAGCACATGGTATGGGGGCTGAATATGGTATTTCGCCACTTTCTGATGGAGTGTGGGAAGATGACATATCTATTGAAGGACTCTCTAAAAAAAGCAATGAATTATTAGGGGGGAGCAAAACACCCTTAGCATTGTTTCAATCTGCGCAAGATGGTAATTTGAAAGCCCTTGAAATTTGGACATGGTTTGGTGAAAAACTTGGCTATTGTTTATGTCATATCATCAATTTGTTGGATCCTGATGTCATTATAATAGGAGGAGGTCTCAGCAAGGCATATACTTTATTTATTGATTCTGCAAAGGAAGTATTGTACCAATATGCACCCTCTTTCAAACTACATGATATTCCCATATTGAAAAGCCTGCATTATTTAGATTCAATTCACAGAGGTGCTGCAATGCTTATTAAGGAGAAAAAGGCGTAACTCAGCTATGGGTTACCAGGCTAAATTCCCCAGCTGTAATGCAATTGAAATTTATAATAATATATCTCATTTCCTTGACAAGTATGCATTTTGCCGGAGATAGCAGCCATTGGGCAGAGTCTGCCATTTGGTATCAGATATTCCCGGATCGCTTTTATAATGGTGATAAAAACAACGACCCGGATAAGTCCACATTGAATGACACCTGGCCCTATGAATTACAATTGGAATGGGAAGTCATGCCTTGGACTGATGATTGGTATAAATTGCAGGATTGGGAAAAAACGAATGGTGAAGACTTCTATTATAATGCCCAACTCCGCCGCTATGGAGGAGATATTCAGGGAATCATTGACAAGCTTGACTATCTGGAAGATTTAGGTATCACTGCCATTTATTTAAATCCCGTTTTTGAATCTCCTTCTGCTCATAAATACGGAGCTCGCTTTTACCATCATATTGATAATAACTTTGGTCTCAATCCTGAATTAGATGAAGCAATCTGGTCTCAAGAAAATCCTGCTGATCCCTCAACCTGGTTGTGGACTTCTGCAGATTCCCTTTTTCTAAAGTTGATTGGAGAAGTCCATAACAGGGAAATGAAAATAATAATTGATGGTGTGTTTAATCATGTCGGCATTCCCTTTTGGGCATTTGAGGATGTGAAGAAAAATGGAGAGGCAAGTGAATATGCCCACTGGTTTATTATACATAAATGGGATGACCCCTTAACGGAAGAGAACGAATTTGATTATGAGGGCTGGCATGGCATTAAGGATTTGCCTGTGCTGAGAGAAAATGAACAGGGATTAATCCCACCGGTAAAACAGCATATTCAAGCCGTTGTGAAGCGATGGATGGATCCTGATAATGATGGTGACCCCTCCGATGGCATTGATGGTTGGCGGCTGGATGTGGCGGACCAGGTGAATATGGAATTTTGGAGAGAGTTTCGGATATGGGTAGATGAGGTTAATCCCAATGCCTATATTACCGGTGAAATTTGGTGGGATGATTTTTGGAATAATAAAATGTTGAATGCAGAACCATGGCTAAAAGGAGATGCATTCCATGGGGTGATGAATTATAGATTGGCGGACGCACTTTTTAAATTTATGATTGATGAAGAAAACCAAATTTCTGCCACAGAGTTTAAATCCTATCTGGAGACAATGATTTCGGATTATGGATTTACTGCCTTCCTGCCTGTGCAAAATATTTTAGGCAGCCATGATACAGAACGGTTAGCTTCATCGGTGGTAAATCCCGATCGGTGGATTGACCATGCGAATAATTTGCAATACAATCCTGAATTTAAAGTTCGTAGACCTAATGTAGAAGAAAGAGCTTTGCAGAAAATGCTGGTGGTTTTCCAGTTTTTATTCCCCGGTGCACCCTATATCTACTATGGGGATGAGGTGGGAATGTGGGGAGCAGATGACCCTGATTGCAGAAAGCCTATGCTGTGGGAAGAATTCACATATAAAGCTGAGACTGCACACCCTGTTGGGCTAGAAAAGGGAAAGGATAAGGTTTCTCCTGATTTGGAATTGAAAAATTTCTATAAACAAATGATACAATTGCGAAGTAAGTACAAAAGTCTCAGGAAAGGAATTTTCACAGTCATACTTGCAGATGATGATAAGGAGCTTTTTATATTTTCCCGCAGTTTTGACACTGAGAAAATCATAGTTATCTTCAATCTTTCACCAAAAATTCAAAGAATGGACCTATCTGGTGTAAATGACCTTAAATCCTGCCGGGATATAGATAGTAATGATGGAGTAGAAAATATCAATGCGAAATCTTATAAAATAATAGAATGTAATGAATACTAATTCTAAAGGCAGCGGTATTCTGCTACACCCAACCTCCCTACCTGGACCTTATGGAATAGGAGACCTGGGTAGTGCCAGTAGAGAATTCGTGGAAAAACTGGCAAGAATGGAACAGAGTTACTGGCAGATTTTACCACTGGGTCCCACCGATTTTACCAATTCCCCATATTCTGCCCTATCCACCTTTGCGGGAAATCCTTTACTCATCAGCCCTGAAGAGTTAATGTATAAACAGCTGCTGGAAGAAGAAGAGTTAACACAATTCAAAATTGAAAATACGGGGAAAGTGAACTTCCCCCAAGTTCGGCGAAAGAAATCAAAAATGTTGGAACTGGTTTGTGCAGAATTTCGAAACAGAGCATCTCATGGTCTTATTGAAAAATATAATCAGTTTCTTCACAATGAAAAGTATTGGTTACAGGATTATGCAGAATTTTGCACTTTGAAAAATATAAATAAGGGACTTCCCTGGTCAGAATGGAAAGTTCAGGAAATTCCGGATGGAGTCTCAGACGAATTTCCCAAAGTGATTCAGTTTCTGTTTCACATTCAATGGAAGAAGCTACAGGATTATTGCCGGGAATATAATATAAAATTTATAGGGGATATGCCCATTTATGTGGGTTATGATTCAGCAGATGTGTGGGCAAACCGTGGATTGTTCCAACTTACACCTGAGGGTGAAATGGAATTCCAGGCTGGTTGCCCTCCCTGTAAATATGAAGATGATGGTCAAATTTGGGGTAATCCATTGTATAATTGGGATGCCCATGAAAAAGACAACTTTTCCTGGTGGAAAATGCGCTTTCAGAAACTCTTACAGCAAGTAGATATCATCAGGTTGGACCATTTCATAGGTTTTGCAAAATATTACAAAATCCCAATTGAAAGTAAAACTGCACGCAACGGTGAATGGGTATCTTCCCCTGGAGAAAAACTGTTTTCTTCTCTAAAGGATACCTTGCATAAGGGGAATGTCATTGCAGAAGATTTAGGGGATATAACGCAGGAAGTTCATGAGTTGAGACGATCCTTTGATTTTCCAGGGATGCGTGTCATGCACTTCGAGTTTCCTGAAAAAATTGCTCAGGATGATATTCCATCCCATACCGTTCTTTATTTGGGAACTCATGATAACAATACACATGCCGGTTGGGTGGAAGGCTTAACGAATATAGAATTGAAAAATTATGAAGTCTGTATGGAAACCATTACTTCTGTGGACGCAAATACCTTTGACTCTTATAAAAACTTTGAAGAATTAACACCCCTTCGGTGGATTTTAAATACAGAGGCAGACAAAGTCATTTTACAATTGCAAGATGTATTAAACCTTGATGGGCGTGCAAGAATGAATACACCCGGTACCGTCTCGGATGCAAACTGGACCTGGCGGTATCAGGATGATACATTACATGATCCTCGCATGTACAGAATCAGAACCATCACAAAAAAATATAACCGGCATCAGTTGCCTGTAAGGATAGATATTGAAAAGGAAGAATGTATATTTGAATTGGGAGAATTTTAATGGAGAATAGTCCAACAATTGCATATTTTTCAGCTGAAATTGGAATCTCTGCATCCCTTCCAACCTATTCCGGAGGCTTAGGTGTTTTAGCAGGAGACCATATAAAGGCAGCTGCAGATGCTGAAATTCCCATGGTGGGAATTACGCTGCTCTATAAAGAGGGATATTTCAAACAGCGTGTTGATGAAGAGGGGCTTCAGACTGAAACCTATCCCAAATTTGACCCTGAGCCCATGCTGGAAAAACTGCCTGATTTATTTTCTCTTCGACTTCGTGAAAGAGATGTATGGATTCAGGCATATCGGTTATTTTATACAGGGGAGACAGGACATGTCATCCCCATATATTTTCTGGATACTGATATTGAAGAAAATTTCAATGATGACAGAAAAATAACTCTGCGTTTATATTCCGGAGATAAAGACCACCGGATTCTTCAGGAAGCCATTCTGGGTTTTGGGGGAGTTCAATTATTGGATATGCTGGGTTTGGGAGAAATTCAGACCTACCACATGAACGAAGGACATTGTTCTTTTCTCACTTTGGCATTGTTGAAAAAATATGATGGAAATGAAGAAAAAGTTCGGTCTCTTTGCCACTTTACCACACACACACCTGTACCGGCAGGGCATGATCATTTCGCAGTTAAACGCTGCAGAAAATTACTCCATGGCTTACTGCCGGAAAACTTGCATTTACCATCCTGGGTGCAGAACAGCCGCCTACACATGACAGAGTTAGGGCTCTATTTTTCCCGGTCTGCAAATGGGGTTTCAGAACTGCATGGTCAGGTAGCACGGGACCAGTTTCCTGATTTTCACATAGACCATATTACCAATGGGGTTTACCACCCTTATTGGCTGGGAAAATCTTTCCGAGAATTATTTGATATTAAACTCCCAGGGTGGAGGAAGAATCCTGGAATACTCAGTGATTTGAGTGCTATTTCAGATGATGAGTTACAGTGGGCACATTGGTCACATAAAGATTTCCTATTGGGATACGCAAATTCACAGACTCAAAAAGCACTTTCCAGCGATGTACTCACTATTGGGTTTGCCAGAAGGGCGGCGGAGTATAAACGAGCACGGCTCATTTTTTCTGATCCGGAAAGGCTGCGTAAACTTGGCAGAAACAAAATTCAGATTATTTTCGCAGGCAAAGCACACCCCAAGGATATGACAGGGAAGGAAATTATTCAATCGGTAGTGAATAATGCCAATTCTCTCATGGGTGAAGTTAAAATTATTTTCCTTGAAAATTATAATATGTGGTTGGGAAGACTCATCACTTCGGGTGTGGATGTGTGGCTGAATACACCACTCCGTCCCAATGAGGCTTCAGGGACAAGTGGTATGAAGGCAGCCTTGAATGGTGTTCCCAATTGTTCCGTTTTGGATGGTTGGTGGGCAGAAGGCTGCCGGCACAAAGAAAACGGCTGGGCAATCGGAGATACCCGGTCCAGTGACGATAAAGCAGATGCCGAGTCCCTTTATACTCTATTAGAACATCATATCATTCCCGCCTATTATGGAAATTCTAAACAATGGGTAACTCTCATGCGGAAATCAATAGAGAGTTCCGTGCAGTTTTCTGCGTACAGGATGATCAAGGATTATCAAAATAAATTTTATTCAAATGTGAAAGAATCTATGGTAGTACACTGATGATAAAAATTGTTATCATTCTGAGTTTAATAATTCAGTTTGCCTGTCAAAGCAGTACTGAAACCATTGCACTGTTGGCAGAGACCGGGAAGAGACAGATGCACTCTGATAGGTTTAGTTTTTTCTACAAGGACTTTCTTACAAAGTCAGGGGCAGAAGATAATTTTCAATTCAGGAAAAAATTTTTAGAAAGTGAAATTGACCGTTTAGTGGTACTGGAATCAGCAGACTCCCTTCTGTTATTAAACAATGCTGAATTAAAAGGGAAATGGGAAGGTGCTGGTAGGCAAATATTGCTCAATGAATATTTTCACCGGGAAATATTTTTAAAATACCAGGCTTCTGATTCTCTGTTGCGGGATGCATTTAGGAAATCTAAAATTGAAATTCATGCCCGCCATTTATTTGCTCCCACCCTTGAAACTGCAAATCAACTTTTTACACGCCTTGAAAACGGAACTGGATTTTCTGTTCTGGCTCAGGAAGTTTTTCGTGATTCTACCCTGGCAGCTAACGGTGGTGATCTGGGGTATTTTTCGTTGGGAGAAATGGAACCTGCCTTTGAAGATGCTGCCTATGCCCTCAAAGATGGCGAAATTTCCCAGCCCGTTAAAACCCGTTCAGGATACAGTATCATTAAAGTCATTGACAGATGGGATGAGCCCCTCATTACTGAGCAGGAATTTCAACTCCATAAAAAGGATATGAATGCATTGCTGCGATCTCGTAATTTGAATTCACTGCGGCAGAAATGGACCGATTCTCTTGCGGCTACTTTGAAAATAACCATTTCTGAAAATACCTTGAGATATATTTTTAATCGCAGGAATTCCATTTTATTCGGAGATACCTTACTCTTTACAGATTCTGATCTAAGAATTAAATCTATTTTGGGAACCTGGAATCTGAATATTCTTACAGAGAAATTAAGAGCCTTATCGCCAGTACATAAATCACAGATAACCTCACCTGAAAAACTATCTGAATCCATTTATGGGATATTGGTTAAAGAAAAAATTCTGCAGCTTGCTCTATCTTCCTCTTGGTTTGCGGAACCGGAACTCCAATGGAGAGTAGAAAGAAATCAGGAGGAAATCCTTATCCGGTACACGGTAAACCATTTTCTGCTGGACATCAAACCACGGCTTAAAGCTGATTATACAGGACTGCTAAACCGACTCAGATCTCAAATACATATACGCATCCATGAGGAAAAATTGAGGGAATTGAAATTAGCCTCGTAAGGTCAATCCTGATTGTTTT
The DNA here is from genome assembly GCA_030747125.1 of Fidelibacterota bacterium. Lineage (GTDB taxonomy): Bacteria > Fidelibacterota > Marinisomatia > SCGC-AAA003-L08 > D37C17 > D37C17. The sequence continues at coordinate 8,160 of JASLLI010000018.1, forward strand.
AACAGTCTCCTCTCTGTATTCGGGGACTACAGGCAAAATTTCAGGAATTGTCAGCGATAAAGCGTCAGGTGTTCCCCTTATCGGATGTAATGTAATCCTTCCTGATTTGGGATTAGGAACTGCAAGTAATACTGAGGGAAGGTATGCTATTTTAAACCTTCCCCCGGGGGAAATTACCGTTCTATTTTCCATGATTGGATATGCTGATTTGCAAATTGAGGAAGTGACCATCTCCATTGATCAGACTACCCCCTTATCCGTGGAATTATCCGTAGAGGCTATTGAGGGATTAGAAGTCATTGTTCGGGATGAAAAACTCATTAGGAAGGATCGCACCAATACAGAAGCAAGGGTTACTGCTGAGGAACTTGATGTAATGCCTGTGACGGATGTGCATGATGTAATAAAATTGCAGGGTGGAGTCACTCAGGATGCCTATGGGGGTATTCATATCCGTGGAGGGCGCAGCAGTGAAGTGGTTTACATGGTTGACGGTGTGTCCATGACAGACTCTTACGATGGGGGACTTTCCATAGCCGTTGAAAACAATTCCATACAGGAATTACAGGTTATTAGCGGAACATTTAACGCAGAATACGGCAGAGCTATGTCAGGAATCATTAATATGGTTACAAAAGACGGCGGGGATACATTCCGAGGCTCGGTAAAAACTTTTTCGGGAGATCATTATTCCACCCATTCCATATACCGCAGCCTTGATAAATACCGGCCTTTGAATCAGAAAAATGTAGAGATTCAGCTCAGTGGACCCATATTAATGGATAAATTCACCTTCTTTAGTTCAGGGAGGTATTTTGGTACAGACGGCTGGCTTTCGGGATTCAATCAATTTAGTATGTATGGCGATACGCTTGAACATCCTAATTGGCAGCCAATGAATGGAGTTCAAAAGTATTCTCTGCAGAATAAACTAACCTTTTCTCTTACTCCTCTGAGTAAAATAAAACTGAAAATGATACATAGTTATGAAGTATCACAGGGTTATGACCATCATCGTCAGATTGCCCAGGCAGGAAGAAATACTAATTTTCAGGATGGTAGGTTTTATGGAGTGAATCTATCTCATACTTTTTCACCTGAAGCATTCATTGAAATGAATCTTTCCACTCATTCCAAGCAATTTAAATCCCAATTATTCCCCGATGAATCTGATCCCCGCTACATCACCCCTGACAGCCTGTTCTTCGCCCATCTCACGGGAGCTTTGCCTGAGAATATAACTGAGGGTACCAATTATTTCCCCTCTTATGCTTTCAGCCGTTGGGGGGTAGATTTAAACCGATTTCACCGGGAAACAGTCACGAATCAGATTAAGATAGATTATACCCATCAAATTAATGCCTTTAATCAGGTAAAAGGAGGTATGGAACTGCAATTTCACACATTGGAATTAGACAGCTACGCCCTTATGGATTCTTCTGAAAATGATTCTGTATTTACACCCTACATTCCAAAGTTAGGAGCAGAAAAGGACGTCTCAGGAGGTCTCATTCCACAGCTGCCCCTTGAAAAGCGGTTGATGTATTCTGAGGATATTCCATCCTGGGTGAGTCATTTTCATGTGAACCGCAGCTATTACCGTAACCATCCCAGAGAATTTTCTGCTTATCTTCAGGATAAAATCGAATATGGAGATATGATTATCAATCTGGGGGTTCGCTATGATTATTTTGACCCCAATTCCTGGATGCCGGTAAATCCCCATGATCCCTACATACAAAACCCGAGAGACCCGCATCTTGATTCGCTCAGCATTGAAGAACTTCTGAGTATTAACTGGGGGGATACTTCTCACTACATCATTGACTTTGAAACACAGGATACCCTTTGGTATCGTTATGGGGAATACGGAAATTTCAGCGATATGGGAAATGGCAGCTTTAATGAGGGTGAAATTTTCATTGATTCCAATGATAATGGTAAATGGGATCCAGGAGAGACATTCACTGATAATAGCGAATTATTAAATGAAAGTGGATGGTACAGAGAAACCATGGTTAAATCGCAATGGAGTCCCCGCTTTGGAATTGCCTATCCTATTTCAGATAAGGGTGTAATTCATTTTAGTTATGGGTATTTTTTTCAGATACCTCAATTTGAAAATTTATACAGAGACCTGGGGTATAAAATGTCTGAAGGCTCAGGTACATTTGGAGTATATGGAAATCCTGATCTTCGTCCACAGAAAACCATTTCTTACGAACTTGGGTTGCAGCAGGAGCTTTCTCAACATTATGCCATGGAGGTTACCGGATATTTCCGTGATGTACGGGACTGGGTCTCCACCGGCATTCCCATTGATTTAGGAGGCGGTGCAGCCTACTATACCTTTGTAAATAAGGATTATTCCAATGTGCGGGGAATTCTGACAGCACTGGACAGAAAATATGCAGGGAAAGTCAGTTGGCATGTTGATTACACCTTCCAAATTGTTGAAGGGTCCAACTCCAGCCCGGAAGAAGAATTTGGTGCCCTGTTGAATAATGCCGAACCTGCCAGAGCTATCATTCCGTTGGACTGGGACCAACGGCATAGTTTAAACGCTTCCCTGTTTTATGGCGATGAAAAATGGGGAGTAAATCTTATAATGCAATACGGCAGCGGATATCCCTACACTCCTTACTTTTTAAACAGCAGTCAGAATATATCCATGTTTTCAAGTAGAAACAGTATGCGTAAACTGGCGACCCTAAATTGTGATATTAAGCTCTTTAAAAACATCCAATTGGGGAAAATGAAAGGCAGAGTGCTTATGAATATTTTCAATGTTTTTGACAGAAGAAATGAAAATATTGTCTGGGGAGACACAGGCCGATCAGGACAGACCGCAGAGTTGAAAAATGCCCTCCTTATAGATGCTGAGTATTCGGAACCGTTGAGGCCCAATAGTATCACAGATTATTTTAATCATCCTGAATGGTACAGTGAACCAAGGCAGATTCAAGTAGGACTGGAACTTTCGTGGTAACCTCTTTTCACCTCACACTTTTTACCATTTTAACCTGGTTATCTATAGGATTTGCTCATGTCCCTACCGATGAACGCGGTGACCCTAATTACCGCCGTACCACCAATATTGATGTGAATCAGGTGCGCTCCACCATTTATAATTGGGGATATACAGGCAAGACTGCCACCTATACTGGCTACGGCTATGAATGGCCCGTAAATTCAGGGAATGAATATATCTGGCTCACGGGGTTGGCAGTGGGTGCTGAAATTGAATCAGAATCCGGTGATTCTTCCATACTCATCTCCACAATTTTACGGAATGATGCCACAGGGAAATCCCTGTCTTGGGAACCTGTAAAAGAATATCTCAATTCCGGTTCGGAAAAAATTGCCATTAGTGATGATCCCAATACCTGGCCCTCCTATTGGCCCGATAAAATGGAAGATGGGGGATGGTCCGGTTCCTGGAATGGCTTCTTTGGGAAAGATAAATTCAGTGCTGAACAGGAAATTTTCTACAAAATTTCTGACGACGGAAATAATCCTGAAGGGTTTGACTACATCCCGGATAGTACGGACCACACCAGAAAAGGATTGGGTTTACTTTCAGGAGTTCGCATCATGCAGTGGAAACAGGTTCTCATTGAAGATGTAGTTTTCCAACTCTATGATATTACCAATGACGGTACCAAAGATTTGGAGAAAGTTGCGTTCAGTCTCTGGTATGCTGATTATATCGGAGCTGATGGAAACGACCTACTGGAGTTTGACCTGATGACAGATGTTGCCTGGAATTATGATTTGAATCATTCTGAACTGGGCACTGTTGCGATTTCCTATATTGAAACACCGGGTAATAATGTTGACAGAATTGATAATGATGGAGATTCAACTCCCTTGGATTTCTCCCGCTGTGATATAGATTTCAATTGTGAAGTGGGTGGTCCTCCCATTACTGAGGAAATGTTGGCAGGTGAAATTTTTGATGGTAAAGATAATAATGGAAATGGACTTGTTGATGAAAACGAATCCCATCTTTCCTTTGGTGACGCTCCCTATGGTGTTGCTTATGCAGACAGAGTGGATAACGATGGAGATGCAGAAGCAGACAGTCCTGTGGTTACGGAAGAAATGGTGGCAGCAACATCCACTGATTGGGGTATTTGGCCTCCTGCAGATGAGAATTATAATCAGGTTCATCTAATTGGAATTAGTTCTAATGATGTGGGTAAAGCCTTTTCTGATGGTATAGATAATGATGGCAATTGCAGTATGACTACCCCCTACATCGGTTGTGAATTGGATAGCCCCGTTGTTACCGCAGAAATGATATCTGCTGCCCAATCTGACCCCTTTGGCAGATATGTAGTTCGAGATGCATCAAACAGGGTTGTAAAAATAGTATATGCATTGGAAGATTCTGATTTAGGAAAAGCCTATGCAGATGGGATTGATAATGATGGTGATGGTGCTGTAGATGAAGGCATTGATGAAAACATAGATGAAATGATTGACGAAAGCCGTGATGATTTTGTAGATAATGACGGCGACTGGAATCCTGAAGATGATCTGGGGCTCAGTGGAGACGGATTCAGCAGCGGAGCAAATAATGGTGTGCCAACCTCCGGTTCCGGTACCGGCTTCCCTGGCGAACCCAATATTGACAAGACGGATGTTTCTGAATCCGATCAAATGGGGCTCACTTCCGTTACCTGGTCTGAAGAAAACTCCGGACTGCATAATAATAATAGTTTATTCTGGTCTCGGGTGATGACGCCGGGAATTCTTGAACAGCCTGTGGGTACAGATAATGATCTCTATGTATCCTCAGGATTTTTCCCTCTGAAAGCTGGCCAGACAGAAAGAATTGCAATGGCTATCTCCCTGGGTAACGACCAGCAGGATGCCCTTAGAAACCGCAATACAGCACAAACTGCTTATGAATCAGATTATCAGTTTGCGAAGTCACCTGATGTACCAGTAGTGTCTGCTGTCCCCGGAGATGGGGAGATCACCCTCTATTGGGATTCAGATGCGGAATTATCTGAAGATGCCTATATGGCGGAAATCACAGAAGGAGAGGTTCGCTACGATTTTGAAGGATATAAGATTTACCGATCAACGGATTGGCAATTTAAAGAGGCATTGTTTATTACCGACGGAGATGGGAACCCAACTTTTTATAAACCCTATGTGTCGGATGGAGAGTCAGCCCAATGGGATTTAGTGAATGGGAAAAAAGGCTGGCATCCTGTAGATTTAAATGGAGTGAAATTTTATCTGGGAGATGATACAGGACTGCGCCATTCTTTTACAGACACGGATGTGGTGAACGGACAAAAATATTATTATGCGGTGGTGGCGTATGATTTTGGCGGAGATGAGACCAATAATATCATCCCCAGTGATTCCCCTATGCGGTTGAGAATTAACTCTCTCACCGGAGAAATTGAAAAAGGTCCTAATGTTGTGGAAGTAACCCCCCGGGAACCCGCCGCCGGATATGTGCAGGCTCCTTCCAATACGAATATTTCTCATATTTTCGGCGGAGCAACCGGCAGTATTTCCTATGAGGTGGTGGATCCGGGTGCAGTCATAAATAATGGCAGATATAAAGTGACATTCAGGGATACCCTTTTGGAGAATTCTACTTCAAGTATAGGACATGACACTTTAACTACAGGTGCTTATTATTTAATAGATACTTCTCAAAATACCCAAGACACCCTATTGAATAATTACCCCCTGATAGGAGTAGAAGAGCACCCTGTAATTGAGGGTATCAGATTAAATTTTAATAATATACCTGCTGATGAAATCAAACCAGACACTACCCATTCAGGTTGGGTATCGCAAAGTACCTTATGGGATTTTACCCTGTCTAAAACAGATGGCTCAATCATCGGGCTTCCCTTCCCTGCGGATTACCGCATTGTATTTATCGCAGAAGACAATATAACCACCAGCTGCTATTGTGGAAAAAAATTAAATAATAACCCCAGCTTTGACCCTTGCTCAGAGTCTTTTATAGGTGAAAATCCTTCTGATTTTTGCACCGCCTCATTCTATGAGGAAAAAGAAGTAAATTTCTTAGTTCAAAAACTCATTTGGGATCCCGATACAAAAAACGAGGAATGGGAGAATATCCCTTTCGCCTTTGGAGATTATTCACCTTATAACGCAGAAACTCTTACTTCTGAACCAGACGGTAAATTCAATGCAGATTGGAGGGAGCAGGACAGGATTGTATTTCTTGATAATTTGAAGGGAGATATTCCTTCTGCAACATGGTTTTTTACTTTAGATTATCCTGGTGAAGCTTCTGAATTTAGTGCCTGCTGTAATGAGCCGCAACCCGGAGATTCTGCCTATATTTTCCTTAAAAAACCATTTCTGTCTTCTGATGTTTTCGAATTTATTACCACAGCACCAACGGTTGATAAAACTAAGGCAAGGGAAGAGTTAAAAGATATATTTGTCATACCCAACCCCTACATCGCCGCCAATGCTTTCGAGGCAGATAATATTTTTACCTCAGGAAGGGGTCCCCGTGAAATTCAGTTTAGGAATCTTCCTGCACAATGCACCATCCGGATTTATACCGTTTCCGGTGAAAGGGTGAAAACCATTGATCATTTTACCTCAATTGATAACGGCATGGCATCCTGGAACCTCCTCAGTGAGGATAATCTTTCCATTGCTTACGGAGTATATATTTTCCATGTGGAAGCACCGGGGATTGGCGAACATTTAGGTAAATTTGCAGTAATAAAATGATAAATGCTTACATCTGTCATTCAATTCGACTGGCTCAATGACCAAGTATATTTTAAAAAATCCACCGCATTTTGCGGGAATAGCATTTCACTTTGTGGTTAAATATGTCAACCTAAGAATGTCGCCTAAAAGTGATCTGAACTATTCTGTGTTCATCTGTGGTTATTAACAAATGAGAATAATAATATCAATTATACTTTTGATAACCGTTGGGTATGCCGTTGATAAAACAGGTACATCTGCAGCAAAGTTTCTTTCCATAAAATCTGGTAGCAGAGCAATGGGAATGGGCGGAGCATTTACTGCCGTTGCTACAGATGGCTCTACTATGGCATGGAATCCCGCTGGTATTGCACGCTTCAATGGGAATACCTATTATATGGAGCATTCAAAATGGTTGGTAGATATTTACCATAATTACCTGGGATTCACATTCAAAAATGGTAGCCATTCAGCATGGGGCATGAACTATATTGCATTGGGTATGCCGGAGATGCAGGTAACCCGCTATGGTGAGGAGAATACAGGAGAGACTTTTCGGGCAGGTTCCTGGGCATTGGGAATCACCTGGGCAGTGAATCTTACTCACCGGTTTTCCATCGGGTTTAACGGAAAATATATTCGAGAGACTATTTCACGCAGTTATGTTAATGGTGCTGCACTGGATGTGGGAACTCTTTTCAATACTATCTATGGCCCTGTTCTTGGAATGTCAATTTCACATTTTGGTCCTAAAATGCAAATGCAGGGGGCAGACCTTTTGGTGACAACAGATGATGTGAGTAACAATCCGGATATCAATGCCGATCTTTCTACTGAAAAATTTAATCTCCCACTCACACTGCGTTTTGGAATTTCCAACATACACAATTTTGATTCAATCACTTTACTATGGGCAGTGGATGCAGTCAGCCCCATGGATAATGCCGAGTATGTGAATACAGGATTAGAAATTATGTTTTTCAATCGTGCCTACCTTCGTAGTGGATTATCCTCTCTGTTTCTGCCAAACAGTGAATCAGTTCTCAATTTGGGTGCCGGAGTTGAATTAAACCTTTTTGGTCACCATGGTCTGCAATTGGACTATGCATACGAAGTCATGCGTTATTTAAATGATGTACACAAATTTTCACTATCCATAAACAGATGATTTTTATTGGGTAGAAAGGTTTTAATAAATAAGTACGAACCACCCCTGTATCCAATACCAATTAAAATGGGAGTTGGTCAGAGTAAACATATACTAAAAATGTTGAGTGTGGACTGGGCATGAGTTGGATTCATCCCCTCCTTCTCCAAGGAGGGGAAAATCCGAGCTGCTTTGCAATTGATGAAAGAAAAAGCGAAGGATAGGGGTGGTTGAGAAATTTGAGTAAATGTATATTGGATAAAGTACGAACCACCCCTGTATCCAATACCAATTAAAATGGGAGTTGGTCAGAGTAAACATATACTAAAAATGTTGTGTGTGGACTGTGCATGAGTTGGATTCATCCTCTCCTTCTCCAAGGAGAGGAAAATCCGAGCTACTTTGCTATTGATGAAAGAAAAAGCGAAGGATAGGGGTGGTTGGGAAAATTGAGTAAATGATATTTAAAAAAATCATATATGCTATTTTAGGTGTGTTTTTCATTTCCTGTTTTGATGGAAGCACTGAAAAATCCACCATCAATATTTGGCACCAGATGCATTATGAGAACCGGAAAGTCCTGCGGGAGGTCTGTAACTGGTATGAAGACGAGAATCCCGGAATCCAAATAAATCTTACCTATAGGGAAACGGAAGAACTGCGTTCAAATTATCAATCCTCTGCTATGGGAGGTAGCGGACCTGAACTCATTTATGGTCCCTCAGATCAAGTAGGACCATTTGCTGCCATGGGTATTATCCAGCCCCTGGATACTCTTTTTACGGATGATTTTTTCAATACATTCGTAGATAATGCTATAATTTCCTATCAGGGACATAAATGGATGGTTGGTGATGTAGTGGGCAATCACCTCATGCTGTTGTATAACAAAAATTTGGTTACTAGTCCTCCACAAAATACTGATGAACTCATTGCTATGGGCAAGGAATATACTCTGGATGTAGATGGCGATGGGAAAATTGACCGTTATGGTTTAGTCTGGAATTTTACCGAACCCTTCTTTTATGCACCCTGGCTGGGTGGGTTTGGAGGGTGGCTCCTTGATTATGAAAATCAACCAACCTTAAATACAGAAGCAAATCGCAAAGGATTTGCATTTATTAAATCCCTCAGAGATGAACATAAGATTATTCCACAGGAATGTGATTACGAGATAGCCAATGCCATGTTTCTGTCTGGTGAGGCTGCTATGATTATCAATGGTGATTGGAGCTGGGGAAATTATAAAGGGAAAGTAGATTTTGGCATCGCACGTATTCCCATGGTTTCTGAGACAGGGTTATGGCCAACACCTATTGTAGGGACTAAGGGATACTCAATTAATACCAATGTGCAGGGAAGAGAGTTAGAAGAAGTAAATCGATTACTGCAATTTTTAACCAGTGCCAAAGTACAGTTGTATTTTACGGAAAAGGTGAATTCTCAACCCTCCTCAAAGGCTGCCTTAAAAGATGAGCGCATTGCTGAAAACGAAATATTAAAGGCGTCTGCTCGGGTTGTAGAAGCGGGACGCCCTATGGCGGTAGTCCCTGAAATGCGTGCTATATGGGATGCTTTACGAACTCAATATCAGGCAGTTTTAGGCGGCAGTGCCACTCCTGAAAATGCTGCCAGTCTTGCTCAAAAAAATGCGCTGAAACAAATTCAGCTCATGAATGAGGTCCAAACTCCCGGTAATTCAATCTGGATATTCAGATTGGGAATGTTTCTTCTGGGAGGTATAATATTACTTCTCATCATAAAAAACGGGAAGGATATTGCAGAGTCTTTCAGGGAAAATAAAACTGCCTATCTGTTCATTGCTCCTGCATTTGTGATGGTTTTTGCCATTATCATTTTCCCTTTCTTTTATAACATATTAATATCCTTTTCCAATTTTTCGCTGAATACATTTAGGGACTGGCAAATTATTGGGTTCCACCATTATGTTGAGGTATTCACTGACCTACATTTTTACACCATACTTATTAAAACCGGAATTTGGACCTTCACCAACCTTTTCTTTCATCTTGGGATTGGTATATTACTGGCAGTACTCATAAACAGAACTCTGCCGGCAAAACCTCTGCTGAGGACTGCTCTCATCATTCCCTGGGCAGTACCCCAGTATATTTCAGCTTTAACCTGGCGCGGGATGTTCAATCAGGAATATGGTTCTGTTAATATGATTTTGGAAAAATTCCTGTTTATGGAGGGACTGCAATGGCTTAGCAGTCCTACTGAAACCTTTATTGCCTGCATCCTCACCAATGTATGGCTTGGGTTCCCCTTCATGATGATAGTTGCCTTGGGGGGGCTGCAGTCCATTCCCACTGAGCTATACGAAGCAGCAGAGGTGGATGGGGCATCCCGTTGGCAGCAATTCAAGTGCATTACTCTGCCCATGCTCATGCCGGTGATGATACCTGCCATGATTTTAGGAATGATCTGGACTTTTAACAATATCAATGTGGTGTGGCTGGTAAGTAATGGAGGTGAACCGTCTGACCAAACCCATATTCTAGTAAGCTTTGTCTATAAGGCAGCCTTTAATTTATATCGTTATGGCTACGCTGCTGCACTGTCTATGATCATTTTTTGTATTTTGTTGGTTATGGGGATTTATTCCATACGACAATCAAATTCAACAGAGTCCGTCTATTAATGAGAAAGCAGATAGAAACCTGGCTCATTTTTCTGTTTCTTTCTATTTTTACTTTAGGAACCATTTATCCAGTGCTCAATATTTTTGGGGTATCTCTTCGGGAAGACAATGCCTTTCAAACCAGGTCGTTGGCAGTGATTTCCGAAAATTCCGGATTGTACAATTATGTGCAGCTGTTTACCGGCACAGATTTTCTCATTTGGTTGAAGAACTCTCTTTTAGTGTCAGCAGCAGTTACCATATTAGGGGTTGCCCTTGCTTCTACCTGTGCTTATGCTCTTTCCCGTTACAGATTTAAGGGAAGAAACCTGGGGATGATGGCTCTGCTCACCACGCAGATGTTTCCGGCAACCATGTTACTTCTGCCTTTCTTTATTCTTCTTTCCAAACTGGGACTGATTAATTCATATCTGGGGCTTGTCATTATATATTCTTCTACAGCTCTCCCTTTCTGTATCTGGCAGATGAAAGGATTCTATGATACCATACCACCTGCCTTGGAGGAATCTGCCTGTTTAGATGGCTGTAATCCATTGCAGGCATTTTATAAAATTATACTCCCCCTCTCTACACCTGCATTGGTCATTACTGCCCTTTTCAGCTTTATGGCAAGTTGGAGTGAATATGTGGTAGCTGCCATCATATTACAAGACCCTGAACTCTATACCTTGCCATTGGGTCTGAAATCGTTTCAATCCAGTTTAGCTACTGAATGGGGTTTATATGCTGCAGGGGCAGTGGTAGTAAGTATTCCGGTGGTAATATTATTTATTTCGTTGGCTCGGTTTTTGGTGAGTGGTCTTACTTTGGGGAGTGTGAAGGGGTGAAAAGGGAATAATACCACAACAAGTTCAAAGCCCCCAAGCTACAAGAACCCCGCAACCAGATACCAGAACCAAGTTTCCAATTTTTTTCACTATCATCTTTCAATCTGATTTTGTGATACAGATCAATTTTCTCAAACCCACATACCGGGTAAATTATTCTGATAGTTATTGACGGAAAATATTAGTAACTCAGTATATAACTACTATTGTAAATTTCATCTGAAATTGGTGAAGTAAATTGAGCCATTCCCCATTGATGGAGGAGGAATTTCTCAAAACATTTTTAAATTTAACTGCATAATTAGATAGTGAAAATAGATTAGTGAATCAGATTTGTACTTACCTGTTTATTGGCATTTTAGCCTCTTTCTCCTGGAACCAGTCCGTTTTCTGGGAACCTGAAATCCCCACGCCCGGTGGAGAAATCACCGTATTTTATAATGTGATTGAAGGTACGCTTTCAAATAACACCAATCCCGTATATATTCATATTGGCTATAATGGTTGGGAAGGAGTGGATGATTTTGCCATGACCTTTGAACCGGGAATGGGAGATGGCTGGTGGTCTTATACCTATGCAATCGCTGAAGAAGCTGAAACCATAGATTTTGTTTTCACCGATTTGTTAGGAAATTGGGATAATAACGGAGGGATCGGTATTGATTGGCATATCAGTCTTAATTATTACTGGCTTCCTTTTAATCCGGGACCAAACCAACAGTTGGAAGTGGTGTTGAATGAAGTGGGCAACAGCGGCTCTATCGTCTGGACTGTGAATGCCGGTTCCGGCTTTGAAACCCCATTACAAAATTATTGGCCCCAGGGAACCACAGAAGCTGAAGAATTGCCCTGGGAGCTTACTTATGTTGGCAGTTGGGTAGAAACATCACTTGAAGAGATTGACAGTGATACCTATCATGTACTTCTTGGTCCCTTTGATCAGGGGGAGCAGATTATAGAGTCCATCAAATATGTAATTCGTTGGGATGACGGCAGTTGGGATGTCGGCACAAACGGGCAAATTATTTTCTACGATATATATTTTGACTATTCCCCCGGGGATAATGACCCTAATATTATTTTCCTCTCTCCCTCAGAAGGGGATGTGTTAGAGCCTCCTGTCCTTTTGAGCACTGTTGGTGATGCCCAGCAAGTGGAATATTGGATAGATGGTGAACTCATTGGTAGTGATACCACCATCCCCTTTGAAACAACATGGAACCCGATTGAAGGGTTATTTGGTGATTATACTATCGCTGCCAGAGGACTTGGAGCTAATGGCAATATTGCTTACTCCTTTAAGAATATCACGCTTGACTATGAAATAATACATGCAGCTCTGCCACAGGGCGCAGATGACGGATTGAATCTATCCGGTAATAATGTGGTGATCACTCTCTATGCTCCCGGTAAAGAATATGTTGCTTTAAAGGGAAGCTGGAACCGTGAATATCCTCATGGTGAACTCATGCGTTTAGCTGACAATGCAATCTGGTGGTATGAAACTACGCTCCCTGATGGTGAATATGAGTACCAGTTCAATATTGAGGGTATTAAGGATATAGCTGACCCCTGGTCTGAAGATGTTCGTTGGGTTGACCCCAATGGAGGATGGGAAACTGGTTATTATGGTCATGCATATACTGTATTCCAAGTGGGGGCATCCCCTTATATATGGAATGATGCAGCTTTCCAACGCCCTCCTCAAGATGAGGTGATTGTATATGAATTGCATATTGGTGATTTTATGAGTGATGGAGAAACTCACGGCACCTATCTGGATGTAGTTGAAAAAATTGAAGAAGGCTATTTTAATGAACTGGGTGTCAATACCATTGAACTCATGCCAGTAAATGAATTTGAAGGGGCTTATTCCTGGGGATATAATCCTTCATTTTATATGGCTCCTGAGTCTGCTTACGGCAGTCCTGAAGATTTGAAATTATTGGTGGATACTGCCCACCAAAACGGAATTGCAGTACTATTAGACATAGTTTTTGACCATCTTTGGGGCTCTGCACCTCTCTTTCAACTCTACCAACCACCTGATAATTATGAATGGGATGCTCACGATTATGCTGCCTGTCCCTATTTTCAGGATACAGGTTCTGAGTGGGAATGGGGGTATAAACTGGATCATTGGCAACCCCGTACTCGTAAGCATTTAGATGATGCACTCCACCACTGGATTGATGACTATCATTTTGACGGCTATCGCTTTGACTTTACTGCTGGTATCGGTTGGGATCCATCCAGTGAATGGGGAGCCACCCATTATGCAAATATGCTGAATTGGGAAGACCCGACTCTCATTTTAATTGCAGAAGAAGATAATCCTTATCAGATAAATGAAACCGGATTTGATGCAGGCTGGGATTACAGCTTTCACCACATGATGTTTGCTAACCTGTCTTCCATCAATACTGATGGTCATTATTTTGGTGATATGGGTGATGTTGCAGGTCATATTGATGCATACAGCCAGGGATATGATGCACATACTGCCCCCCTCATTTATACGGAAAGTCACGACGAAACCCGTATTGTTACAGAATGTATGGAATATCAGGGGTATGATGAAGAAGAAGCCTTTGGAATTTCTACTCTTGGAATGGTGGTTCTCATGACTGCAGAGGGTACCCCCATGATTTACCAGGGACAGGAATTTGGGCAAAATTCCAATGACTCCCATTTAGACCCTGCACCACTGCAATGGGAAAATTTAAACTCAGAATTGGGGCAGACTCTTTTTAATCAGTATGCCACCCTCATTGATCTGAGAAAATCCAGACCAGCTTTAAAGGAAAATAACCTGGTGGTAAAATCTCAACTTTCTTCACAAAAATCTATAATTTATTGGAGAGTATCCGGGGAAGATGAATTTGTAATAGTTGCAAATTTTGATGATAATGATCAATATTTGAATATTGAATTTCCCCATAGTGGTGAATGGTTCAATGTTTTAGAGAGCAGCAGTATCAATATTGATTCAAACTGGTGTGGAAATTGTATGGTACCTGCAAAGACTGCTTTTCTCTTCACTTCTGATTTAGGTGAGGAAACCTGCCTTGAAGGAGATGTAACGGAAGACGGTAATGTAAATGTCCTGGATATTGTCACCGTGGTAAATCATATCCTTTATGGAACTGAATTATCAGGATGCGGACTGGAATCTGCAGATGTGAACGGAGATGGAGCTATCAATGTTCTGGATGTTGTTACCCTGGCAAATATGATTTTGAATTAGAGTCCATGGCAGCGATTCAAATCAGAGATATCTCTAAAAAATTTGGTTCAACAGATATTTTAACCCAGATTAATCTCACCGCAGAAGATGGTGAGTTTTTAGTTTTGGTAGGTGCGTCAGGCTGTGGAAAATCCACATTGTTGCGACTTATTGCAGGGTTAGAAACCCCTGATGAGGGCACTATATCCATTGGAGGTTTGGAGATGACCGGGGTGCCTCCTGCGAAGCGAAATGTGGCTATGGTCTTTCAGAATTATGCCCTTTATCCACATCTTTCCGTATTTGAAAATATGGCTTTTGGACTGCGTCAGCAAAAAAAGGATGAAGCCTTCATAACTGAAAAAATTAACTCTACAGGAGAAATCCTGCAAATTTCGCATCTGTTCACCCGAAAACCAAAAGAGTTGTCCGGTGGCCAGAGGCAGAGGGTTGCTTTGGGGCGGGCGATGGTTCGTGACCCAAAAGTTTTTCTGTTTGATGAACCTCTGTCAAATTTAGATGCAAAGCTTCGTCAGGAAATGCGAATTGAAATCAAAAAGCTGCATTCAATTTTGAAAACTACCATGATTTATGTTACCCATGATCAGACAGAGGCAATGACGATGGGAGACAGAATTGCCATAATGCGTAACGGAGAAATTGAGCAAGTGGATACCCCGGAGAAAATTTACTCTTCCCCCAAAAATAAATTTGTGGCATCCTTTATCGGAATGCCTCAGATGAATTTTATTGAAGGGTTTCTTCAAAAGGATGATGGCAATCTGGAGTTTAAAAATGAAGATTTACAGTTTACCCTAAACAGGAGCTCTGCATATAAATCCCAATTTGAGAACTTGGAAAAAGTAGTTATGGGCATACGCCCGGAAGACATTCATGATAATCTCTTTGCTCAAATTAAGGATACTTCCAATACGGTGACTGCAAAGGTTGAAATGGTGGAAAATATGGGATCCCATAAAATTGTACATTTTAAAATCGGAGCCTCAGGATTCAGTGCTGAGCTGAGAAACTTTAACGAGCATGATGAAAAGATTGAATTGATTTTTGATATGAATAGAACACATTTATTCCATCCTGAACATGGGGGAAGCCTTTATGAAGCATAAATTTATCTCACTTCTTGTTACCTGTATATTAAGTGGAGTTATTTCCGCCGTACAAGTCACTTTCCAAGTGGATATGCAGAATGAAGATACCTCTAACGGCGTCTATATGGTGGGGTATTGGGATTGGACATTTTATCAGATGTCACAGATAGGAAATTCCACCACATACAGCTTTACTCATGATTTTTCAGACCCTGGTTCTGAGTATGATTATTGGTTTGCTGCAGGCAGTGGCTGGGGAGATATAGAAATAATAACTCGATCTATTACCGTACCCTCAGAAAACACAGTTCTGGAAGCTGTGTGTTATAATGCATTTGAGGCATGCCCTGATGATGTGGTTTATGAAGTT
Organism: Fidelibacterota bacterium; assembly: GCA_030747125.1. Classification (GTDB taxonomy): domain Bacteria; phylum Fidelibacterota; class Marinisomatia; order SCGC-AAA003-L08; family D37C17; genus D37C17. Next base: position 24,236 of record JASLLI010000018.1, read on the forward strand.
ACCCTTTCTTTTATAGATGAAAATCAGTCCTGGGATAATATCTGGTTTAAGACTTCTGTGGATGATTTTACCGTCCCTTATCAGGGAAATAATAATGGCAGTGGAAATTGGACATTTACTGCGGACTATTCACCAGGAACTTACTCTTGGGGTGCATACCAATCTTCTGACAATGAGGGAACTCAGGATGTATGGCTCACACCTAATAATCCAAACCTCGCTTTTACTTTGGCTAATGACGGAACGCTCAGTGGTGAATACAGTTACGAGTTGGAGACTTTTCCCGTAACTTTTACTATAAACGACGGAACTGAAACATTTACAGATATATACCTTCGTTTAGGATCCTCTGACTTTGCTTATCCAAACTGGGGAGTGGAAATAATATGTTTGGATGATGATGGAGATCATTCCTGGACTTGCAGCATCGCCTTAGAACCCTCTGATCTCATTTTCTGGAAAGCCTTTGAAAGTGGTGGTACAGATTTGAATGGATTGATTGGTGAAGGGAATTTTACTTTTTCCCTTAGTAATGATGGCAGCTACAACTCTGCAGAAACCACATTAGATATACCTGATTTAGGAGAATGGGTAACCAACGCAGTCATTTTCTCTGTTGACATGACAGAATGGTTAGATGAACCTGGCGCTACGGGCATGCCTGTTTTCAGTGTTGCCAGAAATGATGAGGTGCAGGTTCGCGGAGATTGGAATGGCTGGAGTGACGGCACTCCTGAAAATTCTGTGTTAATCAGACAACCAGGTACCAATATTTTCAGTCTGCCCGTGGAGTTAAGTGGTTTTTCCGAAGCACAATACAGCTACAAATTTTATATCAAACACAGCCAGGAATCTCTTACTGCTTTAGAAGAACAATATGGAGAAATGGCTGAATTGGACTGGGGTTGGGAAGACTCACCTCGTTATGGAGGCGGTAATAGATTATTCACCCTTAGTACCAATACGGGAACGACCTACCTTGAAGAAGGTTATTATGATTTACCTTCAGGAGGTGCAATTCCTGAAGGACAAACTTTAATGCTAACCTACGCAGTCAATATGAATGGGGAAGAGGGGTATTCAGCAGGAGATAATGTGAATATTGTGCTCAGGGATAAATGGAATAATTTTCTGCAGGGATACACGATAGTAGAGATTCTGGATAACAATCCTGTTGCGAAGTTCCCTGCATCCTGTAATGGGGGAATCTGCACAGTAGGCATCACCCAAACAGGACCTTTCCCCTGGCATACACTCTATACCTGGGAATATCAAAATTCGGATGGAGACTGGATAGAAGAGGGTGGTCAATATGGTGATTTTGGGAAATACCGGGCTCGGTATATATCTCCCAATAACGATGGAAGCTGGACGGATCATACCTTTCCTACGGACCAATTTCAGCTATTACCTCCTTACACTCCCGAAGACCCACCTGCCACCTGCGTCGAAATTGGTGACCTAAACGGCGACGGTGGTTGGAATGTACTCGATATCGTAACCCTTGCCAACTGCATTTTAAGCAATAACTGTGCTGACCTTGAATTTGGCTGTGCAGGTGATCTCAATGGTGACGGTTTCTACAATGTACTGGATATCGTAACCTTAGCAAACTGCATCTTAGCTCAAAACTGCGGCGGCAGAGTAGATGATGCAGCCTCAGCAGAGCTTATGAAGAAAGACAATACTCTTTCCATTGAAGCAGACGGCTTTATAGGTGGTGTACAAATGACCCTGTCACATAGTGAGTCTTTTAAAATAGAGCTCACTGACAGAGCCTTATATGCCAACTCTATAACAGAAGGCACAGAAACACGCCTTATCATTGTAACCCCTGAAACAGATCATCTGTTTAGTTACAGTGGTGACTTT